>NZ_JACGAR010000024.1:0-24347 GCF_020137585.1 Campylobacter sp. RM12654 | reverse complement strand
AAAATTTTTTTAAAAAAAATTAAGAATTTAAAAAAGCATTCTAAATTCTTAATTTTAAATTCCACTAGCGGTATTAATTCATAAATACTCTGCTAGAAATACCCCCCCCCTATCTCGTGTAACATAGAGCGAACGCAATTTCTACCATCTTCTTTTGCTTTATATAAATAAGCATCAGCAGCTTTTAATACTGATTCAAAATCTCTATTATCAGCATTTCTACAAGCTACACCAATACTTGTGCTACCTTTCCAAATCACTTTTTTATGCTCGTCTAATACTTCTATACCATTTACTACTGCGTGTAAAGCATTTGCAATTGCCACTGCTTCATCTAAAGAATATTTTTGTAATATTACTAAAAATTCATCACCACCTAAACGGCAAAAGTGTATGCTATCTCTATCGTTATACTTATACTTATTACATAATTCATTAGTATCAAAAAAATATTTAACAGCATTTGAAAATTGTTTTAAAACCAAATCTCCTGCATGGTGTCCATAAGTATCATTAACTTCTTTAAACTTATCTAAATCTAATTGAATAATAGCACAGGTTGGGTCTTGATATTCATTCCATATATTATTTAATACAAACATAGCCTGTCGCCTATTAAATAATCCTGTTAATTCATCTGTAATTGATTTTTTCTTATTTTCTTGAATTTGTTCTTGCAGTTGTTTTTCTTTTTTGTTAAGACTTGATTTAATATCTGCTTCAATTTCTAATAATTTCTCGTTTCTAATCTCATAAATTTTTAAAAGATTTGATAAGGTAATAGTTAGAATTTCTATATTTTTATCCATCTTTTCATTTATCATCTCAAATGCTCTTTGAGGACTATTACCAGCTTCTATAAATTTAATTTGTTTAGCTATTTTATAATCTTCTCCAACTATATGAAAAATCAGCCAATTTTTAACAAAATAAGCCAAGTTAATTGCAAGTTCTTTTTGATATACCATATCATCTTCACTATTTTGCTTTAACACTGCATCTCTCATCTTACCTAATTGTGATATACACTGCGAGTGAATATCTCTGTGGGTTTCTACATATTTTGTATATATAGCCATACTTTTCATATAATCTTCTTCATTTTTAAAATGCCAAGCAATATGACTTAAAACCACTTGAAATACAGATTCAAATTCTTTATAACCACTATTAGCTGCTTCAAATACTTGCTCTATTAATTCAAAGAACATTTTATGTTCTTCATCAACCACATCAATACCTATTTCTAATTCAGGCCCCCAGCCTTTTATATATTCTTGAATTGTTGCTTTTTTACTTTCACTACTCATATATTACTCTATTTCTTCCTGAATTTTTTGCTTTATATAACTTAGCATCAGCGTTGTTAAAGGCTTTTATTTTATCATCTTCTACCATTTCAACTCCAATACTAATAGTAACTTTTATAATTTTTTCATTAAATTTAAATATTTCTTTTTCTATATTTTCTCTTATATTATCTAATTTTGTTACACAATTTTTAAAGTCTTGATTTTTATATACGATTACAAATTCTTCTCCGCCAAATCTATAAACTTTATCTACATTAGCTTTTAATATCTTAGCTACATTTTTTAATATAAAATCACCAGCATCATGACCATAAGTATCATTAACTTTTTTAAAAAAATCTATATCACATACCGCTATTACATCATTAGTAATAAGCCTAGTTCTATCATAAGCTCTTCTATTTAAAACTTGAGTTAAAGCATCAAAAAATGCTAATTTATACCCTTCAAGAAATATAGAGATTAAAAATATTAAAGAAGCAAATTCAAAAAACCCAACATCTGTTTTTTCAAGAGTTTTAAAAAACATAAATTCAAAATAAGCTCCAATATACGCAAAAATTAATGTTTTTTCAAAAAATATAAAAAATCTTAATATCAATAAATACACTAAAAATACTAGAAAAAACACTAAACCTAAATCAGTGATAAAAGAATTTGAAAATAAAAATTTATTAGTAGAATTTAATGCAAAGCTAGTATTTTGAGATAAAAATATACCTAATACTATGTATAAAATAAAAACAAAACTAATAGGTAATAAGCATTTTATAGTATCATACTCTTTTTTTAAAGATACTAAAAGCGCAAAAGCAAAAGGCATAAACAAACTTACATAAATATGGGTTTGATAATTTGCTGAAAATAAATAAATCATTTTAGAACTTATTAATAAAATACATACCGATATTATGTTGTATTTTTTAAAGTAAAGTGCAATAATAAGTGCTAATATCTCTAAAATAAAAGTAGCACTAGGCAAAGAAATTATTAATTCACTTAAAAATGAGTTCATTGATTGTAGAGCCTTTTGTAAATTTTAAAGAAACGATTATATAAAAAAAGGATAAAAAATGGTAGAAATCAAATCTCTTACTATGAGATACCCTACGGGATTATTATTTGAAAATGTAAATTTAAGCTTAAAAAGAGGCGAAAAATATGGACTTATCGGTGCAAACGGAGCTGGAAAATCAACATTTTTAAAAATTATAGCAGGAGAACTTGAAGCAACTAGCGGAGAAGTTAGTTTTGAAAATGGCGTAAGATACGGCGTGTTAGAGCAAAATCAATTTGCGTATGAAGAATTTAGCTTAAAAGATGCAGTTTTATATGGAAACAAAAGACTTTATAATGCAGTAAAAGAAAAAGAAAATATATATGCAACTTGCACGGATTATACCGATGAAATAAATAATCGCTTAAGCGAACTTGAAATGATTTGTGCAGAAGAAGACCCAAATTATGAATACGATACTAGATGTGAAAAAATATTAAGCTCTTTAAATCTTCATAATTATGATGAACTTATGAAAAATGTTCAAACAAGTGATAAATTTAAAGTTCTAATCGCACAGGTATTATTTGCTAAACCTGATGTGTTATTTTTAGATGAGCCTACGAATAACCTTGATTTAGACGCTATTAATTGGCTAGAAAATGAACTAAAACGCCACGATGGAACAATGGTTGTAATTTCTCACGATAGATTTTTCTTAAATAGTATTTGCACAAGAATGCTTGATGTAGATTTCAAACAAATTCGTGAATTTGCAGGAAATTACGATGATTGGTATATGCAAAGCACACTTATTAAAAGACAAAAAGAAGCAAGTCTTGCTAAGAATTTAAAAGAAAAAGAAGCTTTAGAAAAATTTATAGCTCGTTTTAGCGCAAATGCTTCTAAAGCAAGACAAGCAACAAGTCGTGCAAAAAACTTAGCAAAACTTGATGTAAGCGAAATAGAGATTTCAAGTAGGCGTGACCCATCAATTTTATTTAGATGTAATAGAGAAATTGGTAATGAAGTTTTAGAACTAAACAATATAAGTAAAGCTTATGATAAGCAACTATTTAAAAACTTAAATCTTAAAGTAAATAAAGGCGATAAAATAGCAATAATTGGAGCAAGTGGAGCTGGAAAAAGCACACTATCAAAGATTATAATGAATGAAATTTCTCCTGATAATGGAGAAGTAAAAATGGGTGCTACAATTGAACCTAGTTACTTCCCACAAGATACCTCAAGTAAAATTTGTGAAAATTTGAAACTATATGACTATTTAATTAGCGAAAAACATAAAGATATTGATGAAATTCGCAAATGCTTAGGTAGAATGCTCTTTAGCGGAACCGATCAAGAAAAAATGGCAAAAGATTTAAGCGGTGGTGAAAAGCACAGATTGATGTTGAGTAAAATTATGCTTGAAAGGGGTAATTTTATCTTACTTGATGAGCCAAATAACCATCTTGACCTTGAAGCTATTATTTCTCTTGGTGAAGCACTTTATGAATACGATGGAGTAGCAATTTGTATAAGCCACGATAGGGAATTAATCAATTCTTATGCAAATAGAATTTGGTATTTAAACAATGGTGAGCTTATTGATTTTGTTGGCACGTATGAAGAGTTTTTATTAAAATATGGGGAGAGCAAATGACATTTAAGGTGGAGTATTCGGCAGGTTTTGGTAATTTTAGTCAAAATCATATGGGTTTTGGGCCTACTATTTATATTGAAGAAATTATTAACTATGAGAGCAATAAGGATTATTTTGATTATGTTGACTTCTTTTTAAAGTATTCAAAAAAAGATGATACATTCTTTCAAATTAAATTACTTGAAGATAGAGAATTAAGTGAAAATGAAAAATTGTCTAAGAAAAAGTATTTAATGCTAAGAGATGCGATGTGTGAATGGGCTAAAAACAACACTCAAGATGAAGAGATAGAATTAGAAAAAAATTATCATCAAGGAGATTAAAAATCTCCTTTCACTTAATTTAAATTCTAAAAAATAATATTAAGTTTTATACACAAAATATCTAGTAATGATTACTATGCAATATTCTTATTATAAATAATTACAATAATTCAAACTTTAGCATTATAAAATCTAAGTTGATTGTAAAATATTGCTATAAAATTATGTTTTTATATTTTAATTTTTATACTTATTTAATTGTCAATATCTAATTTTGTTTGTGATTATTCCAAAAAATATACCATTGGCATTTAATAATAAAACTACAACATTTATGAATATGGTTAAAAAATAATACTTAAATAATTAGCGAAAAATACAAAGTGGTACGCTAGGTAGGAGTCGAACCCACAACCTACAGATCCGAAGTCTGTTGCTCTATCCATTGAGCTACTAACGCAACAAAACTAAAATATGATTTTTTAAAAAAGTGGGGTGAGTGATGGGAATCGAACCCACGACCCTCAGGACCACAATCTGATGCTCTAACCGACTGAGCTACACTCACCATAAATGAAATAATAAAGAAGTGGTCGGGGTGAAAGGATTCGAACCTTCGGCCCCTTGGTCCCAAACCAAGTGCGCTAACCAGACTGCGCTACACCCCGAAAATGTTTTATAAGAAAGGTCGCATTATATATTAACTTTTTTAAAATGTCAAGAAAAAAATAATTTATTCACAAAATATTGCTAAAATTATACACAATGACCCCGTAACTCAGTGGTAGAGTGTTACCTTGACATGGTAAAAGTCGTTGGTTCAAGTCCAATCGGGGTCACCATTTTAATTATTCTTTTTTGGTTATTCTTTTTATAAAATATGTTTTAATGTTTTTTCTTGTGGAATTTAAATACTTTAAGAAATTATATAAATTTATAAGATTAATATATTTAAAAATAAACAACCGCAAAAGCAGTTGTTTAAAATAACTTGCCTAAAATAAGGCAAATTATAAATAATAAGCTATTAAAGCACCACCTACTACTAAAGGTATATTATAGAATATAAATGTAGGGATACATACATCTTTTATGTGATCACTTTGATTATCAGCATTAAGCCCAACGGTAATTCCTAAAGTTGCTTCACTAGCAGGGCTACCTGTATCTCCAACTGCACCAGCACAAGCAATGATGAAAATAATACTTTCAGCACTAAAACCTAAAGCCGTGCAAATTGGCACAAATAAAGTCGCAATAATAGGAACCGTTCCAAACGAACTTCCAATTCCAAGAGTAATTAATAATCCTATACACATCATTCCAAACGCTATTATTAATTTATTAGTAGTAATACTTAAAGTAAAATCAACTATTTCTTTAATAGCTCCTGTGCTTTGTAAAACAGCTCCAAAACCACAAGCAATTAGCATAATAAACGCTACATAACCCATTAAAGAAAAACCGCCTAAAAATACTTCATCAATTTTTTTATACTCAACTCCACCGCTTACACAAATAAATAAAAAGCCAAGTAAAGCCGAAAGCGGTAAAGAACCAACAAGTATTTGAGTAGTTAAAGTAATTAATAAACCTATCATTACCATTAGTTCTTTTTTACCAAAACTAATATTATCTAAGTTTTCATATTTTGTTTCAAGCTCTTGATATGCTTTAGGTTTTCTATAATAAATAAACGAAGCAAGAAGACCAAAAAACATTATAAAAAACATAAGCCAAACAACACCAGCAACATCACTTTGGGTAACTTTTACTCCATTATCATTTAGCGATTGAGTAATTATATCTTGGAATATAAGACCAAATCCCACAGGTAAAGTCATATAAGGCGTTGTAAGCCCAAATGTTACCGCACAAGCTACAGCACGCCTGTCAATTTTCAGCTTATTAAATAGACTTAGCATTGGTGGGATTAAAATCGGAATAAATGCTACGTGAATTGGAATTAAATTCTGAGAAAAGCTTGAAATTATAGCTAAAGAAAATAGCAATAAAATTCTTTTATCTGACATCTTTTTACTAATAAAATTAACTAAATAAGCAGTTAAATTAGTCCTAGATACAGCAACTGCTAAAGCACCTACTAAAACATAGCTAAGTGAGGTTTGCAAATTGCCACTCATACCACTTATGAATGTATTCATAATATTTTTTAATACTACTAAAATATTATCATCAAAACTAACACTCATAAGTCCTGCTATTAGTCCAGAAACTAAAATAGCTAAAAATACATTAAATCTTAATAGACATAGTCCAAGCATTATAAAAACGCTTATTAAAACAGGGTTTGTTAACATAAATTTTCCTTTAAATTAATTTTGTTTAAATGTTTAAAATATAAAAAATAATATGATAAAAAAGTATTATGAAGTCTCAATGCCCTAAGGCATGATGGAAGAAGAAGCTTGTAAATAAATTGTTTGTTAAGACAAATGATAAAACACTCATTTAAAAACTCCTTTTGTAAAATATTTGCGTTATTCAACCTAAAATATTCTGAAATTTTCCTTAAATATTTTATTTTTTTAGAAAAAATCATTAAAATTATCTAAAATTCAATACACTAAAACCTTAAGGAGTAAATATGAAAAAATTAATAATACTTATATTTTCAATATTTGTTTATGCAAATGAAGCACAAATCGCTCTTGATTTAGCAAAAGTTAATGAATATTTATCAAAAATTAGTGCTTGTAGTAATAATGATTTTAAAGGCTGTGATGAAGCAAATAATATAAATAAAATAACTTACATAAAAGAAGCAAAAGACTATATAAACGATGAATGCAAGGCAAAAAATATGGCAGCTTGTTATACAATTTCTACTTTTAGTGATGATGATTATACGATTTTTAATGCCTTAAGACTTGCTTGTCAAAATCATTTTGAATTAGCTTGCACCAAGCTTGTATTAAATTACGAACAAAACTCAACAAAAGCACTAAAAATCATAAAAGCTCAATGTGATAACGAAAATAACCAAAACTCTTGTTATGCAACTGCTAGATATTATAAAGGATTTTTAGATAAAGAAAACGCTATTAAATACGCTCACATTGCTTGCAACAAAAATTTCTTTAATGCTTGCATATTTGAAGCAAGTGTGCATTTAGAAAATAATGACACAAAAAAAGCATTCAATCTTTTAGAGCAAACTTGCAATAAAGGCTATGAAGAAGCTTGTTTTGCTGGAGCTAATGCTTATTTAAATATGGGTAAATTTAAATTAAGTAAAAAATTCTTAGAAAAATCTTGTAATTTAGGTAATCAAATATCTTGCAAAAAACTAAGTGGTTTTTAATATATTTTGAAATTCTAAAAAAGGATAATAATGCTTGAATTTTGGCAACATTTTTATGAAAATACCAATAGAGTTGCATTTAGCATAGGAATGTTTAAAATACATTATTACGCACTTTGCTACATACTAGCACTGCTTATTGCATTATTTATAGGACAAAAATTTGCTCCACGCTTTGGCTTTAGCAAAAAAGAAATAGAAAATTATTTCGTTTGGATAGAAATAGGCATAATCTTAGGAGCTAGGATAGGATATATTTTAGTTTATAGCGATGATAAATTATATTATTTAAGCAATCCTTGGCAGATGTTTAATCCATTTGTAAATGGCGAATTTGTAGGAATTGCTGGAATGAGCTATCACGGAGCATTAGTTGGTGCATTAATTACAACTTATCTTTATTCTAAAAAATATAAAAAAAATATGTTTAAAATACTTGATTTAGTAGCATTATCAGTGCCATTAGGGTATATATTTGGAAGAATTGGAAACTTTTTAAATCACGAACTATTTGGCAGAACAACTGATGTAGCTTGGGGCGTTTATGTAGGAGATACCTTAAGACACCCTAGCCAATTATATGAAGCATTCGCTGAAGGTTTAATAATTTTCATTATCATTTACATTTTTTCAAAGAGAATAAAGTTTAACGGGCAATTAATCTGTATTTATGCAATGTCGTATGGGGTAGCTAGATTTATTTGTGAATTCTTTAGAGAACCTGATTTTAATTTAGGCTTTATTGCATTAAGCCTATCTATGGGTCAAATTTTGAGTTTAATTATGTTTTGCTTTGCTCTTAGTTTGTATTTTTATTTAAATAAAATTAAAGCTAATCATTAACACGGGGGGGGGTATAATCAAAATTACGATATTTTGATAATATCAAATTTCAAATCATTTTAAGGAGTAAAGTATGAAAAAACTTTTATTTTTAGGTGCAATTAGTTGCTGTTTATTAGCTGATACAAATATTAACCCAAATGAGTTACCACAAAACATTCAAGACTTTGTAAAAACTCATTTTACAAATGAAAATATAGTTAAAGCTGAAAAAGATTGGGATTCTTATGAAATCAAACTTAGCAATGGAACTGAACTTGATTTTTCTAAATCTGGAGATATTAAAGAAATAGATGGAAAATACTCTCCAATTCCTGATAGCATTATGCAAGATGTTTTAAAACTTGCTAAAGAAAATCAAAAAAATGCGAAATTAATGGAAATTGAAAAAGAATGGAACGGATATAAACTAAAATTTAATAACAATTATAAAGTTTATATAGACAATAACGGAACTATCACAAAAACCGTGCTTGATGATTAAAAACAATAGGAATTTCAATTTGAAATTCCTAAGATTAGGAAAGATATGAAAACACTTAGAAAATTACATTCTTACATTGGAATTTATGCTTGTTGGTTACTTTTTATAATAACCTTTTTTGGAACCATTAGTTATTTTAGAAATGAAATTGATTTTTATATGCAGCCAAAATTGCACGAAAGCAAAACTATCTTAAATAATGATATAAATGGGTTAAGTAGTGCTATTAATTACGCACAAGAAAAATATAAAGATTACGATTTTATATCTATCAAAACTCCTAGTTATTATAATAATTTATATGAGATTAATTATTATAATTCTAATTCAACAAAAGGCGAAAGAAAAAGCAATATAAGCTATTTTGATGGAGAAAATATACTAAATAAAACAAGCACTTTAGGAGCTAAATTTTTAACTAGTATTCATTATAAATTATTGCCTATTAATGGTAGTTTTAAAGATTTCTTAGAAGCAATTGTTAGTATTTTTGCAGCTGGGATAATATTTTTATATATAAGTGGAATTTTGATTTGGAATAAAAAGAATTTCAATAAAATTAATGTGAAAAATGATTTAGCAAGATTATTTGATTTTCACATAGTTGCTGGACTTTTTGTAGGTTCATTTTTATTCATCTTAGCACTTAGTGGAATAGGTATAAATTACATTAAAGATATAGAAAAATTATTTACTACAACTACCACTAAACAAGCAAAAACACCAAGTAACGCAAATACAAATAGTGATAAAAGTTTTATTTTTGATACAAATTTAATTAGCAAAGCTATTAATAATTTAGAAAATACAAAAAATATAACAATTGTTTTAAATAAAAGCACAAAAGAATTTGCAATTACTTTAAATGATGATAAAAATGTAATGCCATCAATTAATACAAAAAGTAATAAAAGCTATGTTTTTGATAGCGAAGCTAATGTAAAACAAACTCCAAAAGAAAGCAAACTAAGTGCATTTTCATCAATTTATGAAATATTTTTTAATATTCATAGAGTTATGTTTGCTGATTTTCAACTTTATTTTATTTTATTTTTATGTGGAATATTTACTTGCTTATTTATATACAAAGCTTTATTATTAGCTAGTAAAAAACATAAAGATAATCTACTTTATAAAGCAATTGCTTATGCAGCGTTTTATCCATCTTTAAATGCTACTGCTATTTATTTTATCGCTAATAAACTTACTCAAAATATGCAAGTAGAACAATTTGCATTTTTAATAAGCTTTATATTAAGCATTATTCTTAGCTATATTTTTGTAAATAAAACTAAAAATCTAATGATAATTAGCTTAATTATTTTATTGGCATTATTAATATCTGATATTTGTATTAGCGGTTTTGTATTTATAACAATGATGTTTGACTTTGTTATATTACTTATAATTTTAGGATTAATTATTAATTTAAGGAGAGCAAATGTTAATAATATTAATTAATTTAATAGGAGCAATCTGCCTTAGTATTGATTATAAAAAAGCAAGTTATATTTTATTTGCAATAGCATTTGTATGTGCCTTATATCTTGATGCAAAACTATATAATTTAATGATATTTTTTAGTTCAATTTTTGCATTTTGTATAATTACGATTTGGGCTAAACACCTATATGATTTAAATAATAAAAGCTCTAACATTCGCTAATTTTTAGCGAATGTGGTTTTGGATTAGTTTTTGCTTTATTATTTAAAATCACAAAAGGAAAAATATGAAATTTAGCCAAGATGAGATATTTTCAGCTACTGATGTAGTTCGTAATTTTTCTGCAATTTTAAAAAAAATTGAAGGAAATAAAAAAGTCTTCGTAGTAAAAAATAACAAATTCCAATGTGTTATGCTAAACCTTGCCGAATATGAAAAATTACAAAATGCTTTAGTAATTTTAGAAGCTATTTATAAGGATAAAAAAAATGGCAAGAATTAATATAAAAAATCTCGGGCTAAGTTATCTAATAAGACAAGGAAATGGAGAAAAAGTAGCTTTAATAATGCACGGCTGGGGTGCTAATAAAGAACTAATGGAGCAATTTTTCACAAAATCTTTAAGCAAGCATTGTAAGCAAATGATATTTTTAGACTTTGCAGGATTTGGTGGAAGTGATGAGCCAAGTTATGCTTTTAACTCTATTGATTATCTTAATTTGACAAATGAATTTATAAAAGCATTAGATATAAAAGTTGATATTTTGCTAGGTCATTCTTATGGTGGCAAAATTGCTTGTCTAATGGCTAGTAAGAATGATTATGATGCGTTGATTTTATGTGCTAGTGCTGGGTTAAAACTACCAAAAAGCCCTAAAGTAAAGCTAAAAATCTTTCTTGCAAAATGCTTAAATAAATTAGGATTTAAAAATATAAGAAGATTTTTAGCTAGTAAAGATGGTGCTACGCTAAGCCCTATTATGTATGAGACTTTTAAAAATGTAGTTGATGAAGACTATCAAAATGAAATTAGCAAAATCAACACAAAAACCTTGCTATTATGGGGCGAAAGCGACACTGCAACACCACTTAGCATAGCAAACAAAATGCAAGGTTTAATCAAAAACTCAAAACTAATTACCTTTAATGGAAATCATTTTTTCTTTATGCAAAATGATTTAACGCCTTTTATTGATGAGTTTTTTCAAAAAGCTTGAAGAATTAGAAATAATTTATTTTAAAGATTGCTACAAATCTTGCAACGGGCATTGCTGTAATGCAGATAAGCCCTTTAATGTAATAATCCCTATGCTAAAAAGCGAGTATGAATACATTAAAGATAAAACCAATCTAAGTCTAGTTGCAAGTATTGCTTACAAATTAAAATGCGAAAAAACAATCACTTTATGCTTTGTCAAATGCTCTTATAAAGGCTTATGCGCTTTTCGTCCTTTAGCTTGTAAGTTATATCCATTTTTTGCTTTAGTTAATGATGATGGGTTGGTTTTGGATATAAATGCAATTAGTTTGTATGATTTATTTTATAAAGATTTTTCATCTCATCCTTGTCCTTTGATAAAGTATGATTTTGATAATTTAAAAGCGCAATTTTTATTAAATGTAAAGCAAATCTCAAATGAGCCAATAATAATTTTTATATTTAGAGCATTAGAGCTTTTAGTCAAATACCTTAAACTTTATTTAAAAGATTTATACCTTGATAATTGTGAAAACAAAAAAGAGATTTTGCATAAAAACAATTTCTTAAATGCTTATAAAAACGAAGAATTTAAAAATGAAATAAATGAACTTTATTTAAGATTAAGCCTAAAATATAAAGATAATTTAGATAAATATTTATAAGAATTAAGAAATAAATTCTTAATTCAAATTCTTAGAAATTTTTTAAGTGATAGTTTAATCTATCAATTAATATTTGATGTTTGAATAATTCTCCTTCAAACTTTACACTCTTACACTCTAGCATTTTTAAAGATTTCGCTATCATTGAAGCAATACTATCAACAACACCAAACAAAATTGCAATATCATCAAGTCCGCCTAAACGATATATCAAAATCAATCTAAAAGACTTACTAACATCCATTAAAATAGGTTTTTTAGCTAATTTAAAATCAAGCCCACTAGCAATTCCTATTTCATATTTATTAGCTAAATCAAGAAGTTCGGTTAAGCTTAATTTAAGTCCTAAAATATTTGCCGAGCTAATTAAAATACCGCTAAAAGTATTTAAAATCTCGCTATCTCCTTCAAGATTTAAGCCAAATTTTTCTTTATAATTTGCTAATAACTTAGCGCCTAATTTGTTTTTATTTAATAATTCTGCGTGATTTTTACTTTCAAATTCTAAAAAAGCTGATAATTCATTATTAATATAAATCCCATCATCTTTTACAACAACCTCATCGCTCTTATTAAATCTAGCTAAATCATCATAACACCTTGCTCTTTTAGTTTGTGCATAAGAACTAGCGAGTGATTGTTCATAAACGCCGTAATTATCCCAAAAATCTCTTTCGCTACAAGCAATACAGCCATGCCCTGCTTGAACCGGCCAAGAAGTTTTAGCATTAAACTTTGTCTTAGGACAATTATTAAAAGTATATGGTCCTTTACACCCTACTTTAAACAAACAAGCACCCGATTTAGCTGCTTCATCTCCAAATTCTTCAACAAATTCCCCACTCTCAAAAGCTATTTTCCTTTCGCACATATCGTGTAAGCATTTTGAATAAGCAAAAGCAGGACGATTATTATCATCTAATGTAGGAGCTTTATCAAAAAACGCAAAATGTAAAATACTAGCAATGATATTGCTCTCACTTGGAGGACAACCAGGAATTAATACAGCATCTTTTAAAATATCTTCAATACTAATAGAATTAGTAGGATTTGGCTTAGCTGCTTGAATACCACCATAAGATGAGCATGAACCTACAGCATAAACACAACTTGCACGATTAGTTAATTCTTTTAATTTATGTAAAGCAGAGTGAGCTGGAGCCCCACTTGTATAAAACTCATTACTAGCAATAGCACCTTCAACTACTAATAAAAATGGCTCTTTAATTTCTAATAAATCTTCAGCCAAAAATCCACTAGCTGCCATGTAAGTTTCGTGATAGATTAAATCTATAAAATCAAAAATCAAATCATCAAGACCAATACTCTCACTTCTAATAAAGCTCTCACTACAGCCTGTGCATTCGCTAAAATGTAGCCATATTAATTTTAACTTTTTTGCATTGATTTTTTCGTAGATTTCTTTTTCATCAGCTTTCACGCCTAAAGTTTTTAATGTAGATTGAATTTGAGCTAATACATTTGCATTCATAATAATCCTTTATTTAAGCTTAAAATATTAAATTAAATAAATAATAGCGAAATAATTTTTAAAATTAGTAACTTTTCTACTCAAGTTACTAATTTAACTAGCGGTATATTTAAGATATATTTTATATTTACCCCGTTTTAACGGGGATAAATGAGTTTAGTTTGAAATATAAATACTAACTAAACCAAACTTTAAATATTCTTAAAATTATACTTTTTTTCAAATTTTAATAAATTTTTATAAGTCTTAGTTAAAAATATATCTTAAAAAAACATAGACTTTAAATACTTAGTTAGACCTAAATTCTCTAACATTATTATAAGTATTACAATAGGACAAATAAATCTTATAAACAATAACCATATTTTAAATCCAAACTCACCCATATAAGGAATAAATAAAGTTTTAAGTTTATTCACTTCTACGAAAAATCCTACGAAAATACAAGTAATAATCGCTGATAATGGCATTAAAATATTAGAAGTTAAATAATCTAATATATCAAATATACTTTTATCAAAAAATGTAAAAATTGAAGAATATTCATTATTAAAACCTAATATGCAAAATATTCCCATAATATAAACAAAAATACCTATATAAATTAGAGCAAGTTTTCTTGAAATTCCAAATTTATTTATTAAATAAAAAGCAAAAGGTTCAATCATTGAAACAGCACTAGTAAGCCCAGCAAAGAGTAATGCTATAAAAAATGCAATCGCAAGTATATTTCCAATAATTCCAAGATTTGAAAATAAACTCATAAGGCTTACAAATATAAGTCCTGGCCCTTGCTCGCTTGCATTTGCTCCATATTCAAAAACAAAGGTAAATACAATAAGCCCCATCATAATACCAACTAAAATATTTATAAAAATAATTGATAAAGTTGATTTAATCACATTTATATTTTCTGGCAAACTAGCAGCGTAAGTTAAAACCACGCAAACACCCATAGAAAGACTAAAAAAGCTTAGCCCTAAAGCGTCTAAAATTAATTTTATATTAAGTTTATCTTCAACAAATAAAACAGAAAAATCAGGCTTAAACAAAAAGCTAAACGCCTTAACAAATCCATCAAAAGTAAAACTATATAAAAGCATTAAAATTAATAATATAAACAAACTTGGCATCATCCATACATTCATTTTTTCAATGCCGCTTTTAATTCCTTTACTAACAACCCAAAAAATCATAAAAAACACTATGCTAAAGCAAATAATTTGAGATAATAAGTCTTTTGTCAATAAATTACCAAATAAATCTCCAGCTTCGCTAACAGAATTTGGTAAAGCAAAAAAACTAGAATAAATGTATTTTAAAATCCAACCTATTACAACGCTATAAAAACAAACTATTAAAATAGCTCCTATCATAAAAAATCCTGCAAATCCCCAAGCTTTTTTATTAGATTTTGCTAAATCGCTAAAAGCATTCACAGCGTCTTTTTGAGTAATTTTACCAATACTAAGCTCTCCTAAAAAAACCATAAAAGCTACTAAAAATGTTAAAACTAAATAAAGCAATATAAAAATAGAACCGCCATTAGTTCCTACCATTGTAGGGAATTTCCACGCATTTCCAAGCCCAACAGCAGAACCTGCCATCGCTAAAATAAAGCCAATTTTAGAAAATTGTTCTCTCATTTTTATCCTTTAAATTTAAAATACACAATAACAAGCACAGCAATAGGTGCAACAAATCTTGCAAAAAATATCCATATTTTAAAACCAAGCTCACCCATATAAGGGATAAAGGTTTCTTTTAAATCTTGCTTGCTAATAAAAAACCCAACAAAAATTGCAGCCATAAATGAGCCAAAAGGCATAATGATATTTGAGCTAACATTGTCTAAAATATCAAAGAAATTCATTCCAAAAAATGTTAAATTATTTTTATAAGCTTCAATACCTGAAAATATACATAAAAGCCCTAAAATATAAACAACTACCCCAATTAAAACAATAGCTTTTATTCTTGAGAAATTGAATTTATTTATTAGATAAAATACAAAAGGCTCTATCATTGAAACCGCACTAGTAATCCCTGCAAAAAATAAAGCTATAAAAAATGTAACAGCTAATATTTTGCCTAAAAGTCCAAGTTTTGCAAAAAGCGAAATCAAAGAAATAAAAATAAGCCCAGGACCTTGTGCGCTAGGGTCAGCATTAAACTCAAAAATAAAACTAAATACAATAAGCCCCATCATAAGACCTATTAAAAGATTTATAAAAATTATATAAAAAGTTGAACTTACAAAATTAGTTCTTTCAGGTAAGCTAGCTGAATAAGTAATAATGCTACCTGCTCCAATACTTAAAGAAAAACAAGCAAGTCCTAAAGCGTCTAAAAAAGAATCTTGATTAATCTTGCTAAAATCAGGCATAAATAAGAAATTAAAAGCGTCTTTAAAACCATCTTGAGTAAAGCTATAGCAAAGCATTAATAAAAGCATTATAAATAATGTTGGCATCATAAATACATTTAGCTTTTCAATACCATTTTTAACACCTTTTGCCACCGTGTAAAAGGCTATAAAAAACACTATACTAAAACATATTATCAAAGCACTTAAATTAGTTTCCACTAAATTAATAAAAAGCTCTTTATTATCAGCGATTTGAGTGCTAAGTGTATTTATATTAAAAATAGTAGATAGTGAATAATAAATATAATAAATTATCCAGCCAATAATCACACTATAAAAACTAACGATTAATAAAGCCCCAATCATTGTAAAGCCTACTAAAGACCAAGATTTTTTATACTTAGGTGCTAAAAAATAATAAGCACTAGCAGGGTCAAGCCTTGATGCTTTACCGATATATAACTCGCACAAAAATATAACAAATCCAACGCCTAAAGTAAGCAAAATAAACAGCATTACAAAGGCTGAACCACCATTAGTTCCTACCATTGTAGGGAATTTCCACGCATTTCCAAGTCCAACAGCAGAACCAGCAACTGCTAAAATAAATCCAATTTTAGAAAATGTATTATTCAAAATAAGCCCTTTTTTTGGTTTTTTAAGGTTAAAACTTTCATTCTATAATAATTTTTAAAAATTTGTATAAATAAAAATTAAAAATATATAAAAAAAGGCAAAAATTTGTGTAAAAATACTAAAGAATTTACATACAAACTAATCTTAAGCTATGATGGTTCAAGATTTTTTGGTTCAGCAAAGCAACCAAATTTAACTTGCGTTCAAAATACACTTGATAATGCTTTAAAATGTGTTGGGGTATTTAAGCCTAGTATATTTGCTAGTAGGACTGATAAAGGAGTGCATGCAAATTGTAATGTGGCAAGAATTAGTTCAAGTTATAAATTAAATAAAGATTTTGTATTAAAAAAACTCAACAATACTCTAAATGGTATTTATATAAAACATATAAAAGAATGCGAATTTGAACCTAGATTTGATGCAAAACTTAGAAGCTATAGATATATAATCTCGCCTTATTTTAACGCCTTTAATAAAGCATATTGCTGTGATTACTCAAAAGAAATTGATATAAAATTATTAAAAAACGCTTTAAAAGTATATGAAGGAGAGCATGATTTTGCTAATTTTTGTTTAAGCCTTGATGATGATAAAAATAGCATTAGAACTATTTATAAAACTAGAATTTATAAGTATAAAGATTTGGTTGTTTTGAACTTTTTTGCTAATGGATTTTTAAGGGGTCAGATTAGATTGATGGTTGATTTTTTACTTAAAATAAATGAAAAAAAATTAAGCATAGAAGAGCTAAAAGAACAATTAGCTTGCAAGGAAATTCACTCAAGAACCCTTGCAAAACCAAGCGGACTTTATCTTAAAAGCATAATGTATTAGAAGTTGTATCCTATACCAACTAATAGATTTGAGTTAGAAAAATTACTTCTACCTTGATAGCCTAATTTAGCATTTACATATAAGCTCTCATTAATATCATAAATTCCCTCAACACCAGCACTAATATATGTGCTATTTAAATCTTTAAAATCATGATGCAAAAATATTTCTCCACCTGCTGTTACATTATCAATAATTTTTACAGAATAATGCACTCCAGCTTGAATACCAAATCCATTTAAAGTAGAGCTTGAAATACCATCATATTTTGGCTTTATTGAGTAATAATAAGCTCCGGCTAATATATTTAACGCATCATCTAATTCTTGATAAGGTAAGCCAATCGCATAACCACCTAAAGCACCAAATGAATAAATGTTATATTTATACTTACCATAATAAGTTTTGCTCTCTTGCTTTGATACGCTTATATTTGCACTATATACTAAATCATCTATATTGTTATAATTTTTATAATAAATATTAGAATTTAATACATTATCACTTCCCACGCCAAACTCAATTCCCGTATGATTGTAAGCGTTAGCATAAGAACTTAAAAACCCTAAAGTTAAAACAGAATATAAAATCTTTTTCATAATCTTCTCCTAAAATAAAAAAACGATGAATACTAAATATTTTTAGACAATAAACAGCTATATTTTTTAAAAAAAATAGTAAAAATATATTATTTTTTGTATTATTAAATCACATTTTAAATTCCTTATATTTTGAGTTATCATTTTGTAACCAAAAATAGGAATAATTTTGTCTTATTTTTAAAAAAGGAGATTTTATGAAAGTTAATTTTAAAGGTAGCCCTGTTGCAATTAGTGAAGCAATTAAGCTAGGAGATAGTATTAAAGATACTAAAGTAGTAGGTAAAGACTTAAGCGTAATTAATCTAAATGAAGACGCTATCATAGTAAGCGTTCCTAGTATTGATACAGGTGTATGTGCTAAAGAAGCTAGAGAATTTAATGTAAAAGCTAACAAACTTGGAATGAAAGTTTATGTTGTAAGTATGGATTTACCTTTTGCTTTTGCAAGATTTTGCACTGCTGAAGGCTTAGAAAATATAATTCCAGTTAGTGATTTTAGATACGGCGAATTTGTTAAAAACTACGGCTGTAGAATACAAGAAGGTGCTTTAGAAGGACTTACAACTAGAGCTGTTTTTGTTCAAAAAGGTGGAAAAATAGTTTATAGCGAAGTTTGTGCTGAAATTACAGAACTACCTAATTTTGACGCTTTAGAAAAAGCTCTAGCGTAATTAATAAATATCTAAATCTTAGGATTTAGATATTTAAATTCCTATTTTAAATTCCTTAGAATTTCAAGCAAATTAATTTGAATTTTATCTTATTGTTATTTTATAAAGATACTTTATCTACTATTAAATGATTATTTTTTATCGTAAGGTAGTTTTTTTAATTCTACTCGTTTATTCAATATAAATTTATTAAAAAAACTTTCTAAATACGAAAAATCGCTTTTTATATTATTTTTAATATTCTCATAGTTAGCCAAAACTAATGCGTCTCTAAAATACTTTGAGTTGTTTTTGAAAATATCATTATTAGCTTCAAAACCTTTGCTTTGTAGATATTTGATAGCAAAAACAGCGATTGTTCTAGTATTGCCTTCGCGAAATGGATGAATTTGCCAAATATCACTTATAAATTTTGCTATATTTAAAACTTGCTCTTCTTTACTCATTAGAAGATAATTTTTCTTTTTTTCCTTATCAAAATCATATTCAAGAGTATCGCTAATCTCATTAAAATCAACATATTCTACGCTTTTATCTCCCCCTAAAATATCTTCATTTTTAGCAATATTTACATCTCTAAAAACACCAACATATTTTTCAAGCCCTTGAACAAAAGCATCTTGAAATATATTTTTATGAATAATTTTTAAAGCAATCGGAGAAAATCTAAAGCTATTATTGTCTAAAAACTTAGCAATATTTATAGATACCAAATCGCATTCTTTTTCACATATTTGTTGAATATCAAGTTTTTTATTTTGATAATATGTTTTAATGCTAATTTCTAATTCTTGATATGTTTTTGCTGTTGTTAAAGTTTGTTTAAAATATTCAGATGGTTTAAGATTATCAACTAAGCTAAGCCCAATGCCTATTTCAATATAATCTTTATTTATATTTTCTTTATTTTGTATTTCCGTATATTGAGCTACCATTTTTTATCCTTTTTTCTTATTTTACAATAATTTTTTATATTGTTAATTTTATAAAGCGATATATAACTTCTTAAATGACCTTTACAATTTAAGCCCTTTTTTCTCTAAAGTAATTTATAAAATATACAAATTCAAAATTAATCACTAAAAAAGATAATTTGACATAGGAATTTCATTTTTCTTAAAAAGGTTTTTTTAATT
Organism: Campylobacter sp. RM12654; assembly: GCF_020137585.1. Classification (NCBI taxonomy): domain Bacteria; kingdom Pseudomonadati; phylum Campylobacterota; class Epsilonproteobacteria; order Campylobacterales; family Campylobacteraceae; genus Campylobacter; species Campylobacter sp. RM12654. The sequence goes on along the minus strand of NZ_JACGAR010000024.1, from coordinate 4,410 downwards.
TTTTATATTTTTATAATTCATATTTTAAATTCCTTTAAAATTAAAGCGAATAATAAAGGAATTTAAAAAACGAATTTTAGATTTAAATTCCGTGCCAAAAAGCACGAAATTTATAAATTATTAGTTAAATTAAAAATGAAAACCTAAACCAAGATTTATATAAAGGTTATTATTCTTTTGTGAAAATAAATTATCTTTAACACCCACTTTAGTGCTAACATAAGGGCTATAACGAGATGGTGTAGTATTAAACAACATACCTAAAGATATATCATAAGCATTTCTATTCTTTTTCACACCAAATTCATTTTGAACATCTCTAAAATAATTATTACTTAAATAAAAATTATAATAAGCATCAAGAGTTACCATATATTTTTTTGTATCAAATGGTTTTGATAAGGCACTTAAACCAAATTTTAATCCCTTAATATCATAAATAGCACCGCCTCTAATACCCATATTATGATACGCAAGACCACCCATTAAGTTCAAACTAAGCTCATCTTCATATTCATCATTAACATACATTCCATAACCAATCAAAACACTAAAATCAAATTGATTATTTCTTATAATTGGAATTAAGTCATCAAATCTATCTTTATAATTATTCCAAAAATAATTAGCCTCAAAACTCCAAACAAATTCAGAATCTCTTTCGTGCTCTTTATAAGTTCTAATATAGCCATTAATATCCCAATTATTATTGCCTAAATATTCTTTATTATTGATAATAAACATTGTTTTTGAAGTAGATAAAAAGCCAAAATTAATACCAGAATAAGTTCCCGCATTAGCAGCTACACCTAAAGCACCTAAACAAAGTGTTGAAAACAATAATTTCTTCATTTATTCTCCTTTTTTGATAAAAAAAGAAAATAATACCCCCCCCCATTCTTAAAAAATACTTAATATTGTAAAAATTTATATGATTTGTTTAAGAATTAAAACAAATTAATCAATATTATCTTTAACACTAAATTTTTTTATCATATAAGAACTAGCAAAATTAACACCTTTTAGTGTTACTAATGCACCTTTTTCTTGAAATCTATCTTTTATCTTATCAAGCATATAAATAGCACTAATATCCCAAAAATGTGCGTTGCTAACATCAATTAATACATTTTTACAATTTTCATTAAAATCAAATTCACTATAAAATTTATCAGCACTTCTAAAAAATATTTGCCCGTAGAATTTATAAACTCTAATATCACCATTTAAAGTTTTTTTGCAATTTAAAAAATACGAAACTTTATTTGCAAAAAATAAAGCTTCTAATAAAACCCCAATTAATACACCTATAGCAAGATTATGTGTCAAGATAGTAGCAATAACGGTAGCAATCATTACAGCATTTGCTGAAAATGGAAATGATTTTAATTGCCTAATAGATATAAAATCAAATGTGCTTATAGAAACCATTATCATAATACCAACTAATACTCCCATAGGAATATAATTCACAAAATCAGCACAAAATAATATAATCAAGCATAAATATACCCCTGCTAAAAATGTAGAAAGTCTAGTCCTTGCACCTGATTTTACATTTATCATAGATTGACCAATCATTCCACAACCTGCCATTCCACCAAAAAATCCCGTGCTAATATTTGCTAAACCTTGCCCTATACATTCACGATTTTTATTGCTTTTTGTAGCGGTTAATTCATCTAATACATTAGAAGTCATAAGACTTTCCATTATCCCAACTACTGCAAGGCTTAATGAATAAGGTAAAATAATTTGTAAAGTTTGTATATTTAATGGAACATTAGGTATTAAAAAATGTGGTAATTCACTTGGCAATTCACCTAAATCCTTAATCATTCTAACATCAAATCCAGCATTTATACTAATAATAGTAAGTATTATAATCGCTACCAATGAGCTTGGAATAATTTTGCCGATTTTAGGAAGTAATGGAAATAGATAGATTATGCCTAAAGCAACGCACATTATCACTAAACCAAGTAAGTTTGATTTAAAAATTTCATCAAGTTGAGCCATAAAAATTAAAATCGCCAAAGCATTAACAAAGCCAACCATAACCGAGCGTGGGATAAAACTCATAAATCTAGCTATTTTTAAAACACCAAAAAGAATTTGAAAAATCCCTGCTAAAATCCCCGCTACCATTAAATATTCAAGCCCATAGCCTTTAACTAAATCAATCATAAGCAAAGCCATTGCACCCGTTGCAGCCGAGATTAAAGCAGGTCTTCCACCCGCAAATGCAGTTACTAAAAGTATGCAAATACTAGCATATATTCCTACCTTAGGATTAACTCCTGCAATTAGACTAAAAGCTATTGCTTCAGGAATTATCGCAAAACCTACTACAAGCCCTGCTAAAGCTTCTTTTGTAATATTGTTAAGATTAAATAAATATTTTTTTTGCAATGTTTGTCCTTAAAAAGTTAATATAAATAAAATGGAGTGTAACAAAGTTATGTTATTTAAAGTAATAATATTAATTAAACAATTTTTAGTATCAATTAAGATTAAAAGTTATTTTTAACTTTATATCATTAAAGCTAATTAGGAATTAGCTAATTCCTAATCTTGCCTTAGAGTTATCACTAATTTTCATTAATTCATCTAATAATTTATCTTTTTCTTTATCAAAATCAAATTTAAAGCTTTGTTGCATTAGCTTTTCTTTATCTACAAATTCATCCATTGAAATTCCATGTTTGTTAAAAATAGCTTGTAATTTAGGGTGATCAAGCCCTACGCTACCTGATGGTAAATCAAATTTATTCATAAATTCTTTTGATGATTTTTTAGCAAATTCAATTATTTTTAACTCCAAATCAGGTGTGATTTGATAGTTCTCTATGATTTCTTCTGCTACTTTTAAACCTTCATAATCTAAATTATTTTTAACTGATTCTAGTTTTTTAGTCTCAACTATCCCACAAGCTTCTAAAAACATCATTACCCCTACATCTTCTTTAGGAATTCTATTTAAATACTCGCTATCTAATTCTTTATCTTTTCTAGGAGTATGCCATTCTGTGGGAAAAAATAAACAATTTCCATAGTGCATCCAAGCAAAATCATCTTCAGCATTTGATATACACTTATTAATTAATTCATCATTTATATTACTTGCTGCTTTACTTTGAGCTTGTAAGGCTTCTTCAAATGAAGTGTTTTTATTATCTTTTAAATTATTTGTCTTAGTGAAAGAACTAAGAACAATCCTATCATTTATTAACATTTGCTCTCCTTTAATTTATAATAATTAAACAAGAGCAAAATGTGTTCCTTATTTAAATAAACAAATAATAAGTATTAAGTAGCTTTAAATATTTAATATTTTAATTCATTCAATAGTAAGTATTTAATTAGAAATTAATTCATAAATCAATATAATTCAAATTATTTTTAAGGAGAGTTTATGAAAAAGATATTATTAAGCTTAGCTTTAATTTCAGGCTTATTTGCTGTTGATATTAGTAATATTGATAAAGCTTGTAAAAATCAAGACCAATCAAATTGTGCTTTTGAGCTTGATGAATACTGCAAAGAAGATTTGAAAGCTTGTTATCAATACTCAAAAGATTTATGTGCTAAAGATAATTTTAGTGGTTGTTTAATGACAGCTATTGCTAATGTAAAATTAGTGAAAGAACAATTAATTGATATTAAAGAAGCCTATATTGATGCTCAAAAAGCTATAAGTAAATTATGCGAATTACCAAATATAATAGTAAAAAACGAATCATCTCATAACAAATTTTGCGTTGTAGCAGGAGATGGATTGGTTTTAAAGGATGGTAAAAATTATGGTTTAGAAACAAATCCACAAAAAGCCTTAAGTTATTACAAAAGAGCTTGTGATGCTCAATCTAGTGTGGGTTGTGAAAGATATAATAGTTTAAAAACTTTTTTAAATAAATAATTCTAAAATTATCAAGGAAATGGCTTAAAAAGTCCTTTCCTTTTAAATCTTATTAATATTTACACTTATAAAATGATTTTTGTTTTATTGCTTGATTATTGTTGTTATATCCTTGATAATACTCATCTTTAGAATACTCAAAAAACTCAAGATAAAAATCTATATGCTTATTTTGTGTTTTTATGTTTTTCATCATACTACAAATTTCATTGCTTGTAGTTCTATCTACATTGTTATAAATATTTAAATAAATATTATTAAAAGACGAATCGTATAGAATATAAGTTCTACTAATACAATCTTCTTTAGAATTACAATAATTATTTTTAATAAGAATTTTTTCTATTTTATCAATTGATAAGCTAACAATATTTATGATATTACTATCAGCTTTGCCGTAACTTAAAAAAACTAAAAAACCAATAATAAAAAATATTAAAAAAATCATTATATAAAGTATTGTTTTTAGCATTTTAAAGACATTTCTAAGC
>NZ_JACGAR010000023.1:0-25814 GCF_020137585.1 Campylobacter sp. RM12654 | reverse complement strand
TCAGGTTTTTCTTCAGGTTTAACTTCTGGAGTTACAACATCTTCAGTTTTATCTTCTTCAGGTTTAACTTCAGGTTGAGTATTATCTTCAGTTTTATCTTCTTCAGGTTGAGTATTGTTTCCTGTATTATTTTCTGGATTTTCAGGAACTACATTGTCATTAGCACCATTATTTCCTGGAATTGTAGGAATTTCGCCATTGTTAGCTTCTCCATTAATTTCAGGTGTTACTTGATTACCTTGTGCTAATAAATCATTAAGATTTGCAGCACCTAAGCCGTTGTTGTTAAAATTAGTAATAACATTATTATCAACTTCTCTTGATAATACATCTGCATAAACTGTGCTTTCGCTACCTGATTGGTCAAACACAACATCATTTAATGTTCCAGTAGCACCAGCAGCACCAGCTTCACCAGCAGCAGTTGCGTCTAATTCTATTTCTCCATTGTTATTTACTAAGTTATTGATTAAGTTATTGATTTTATCATCAATTGCAGCTTCATTTTCAAAGCTTTCACTTGTTAAAATACTATTATCAATCTTTGCAACATTATCTCCTACAATATGTAAAACTTTGCCACTGCTAAGTTCTATATCAACACTTGTATCTTTTCCGATTGTTCTAATAGTATCATTTAGTGATACTGCATCGCCTACATTTAGTGACTTCTCACCATTAACATTAATAGCTTTAACATCGCCTATTAATTTAATAATTTTTCCAGCTTCCGCCATAATATTTCTCCTTGTTGAATTTCAAAACAAGGTTAATTTAACGAAAATATATAAATTCTATTATTGCCCTTCAGTGCAAAAATATAATTTTTACAAAAAAAGGCAAAAAAAATGTATAAAATATTAATTACAAGCTTTAGTAAAACCTAATTCGCAAGCTTTTTGAAAGAATTTTTTTGATTTAGAAGAATCTGTTTTGATATATGTCTTATCATTATCTTTTAATCCATCTTCATACATATATCCAAGTCTAGAACAAGAATAACCATCGCCAATCTTACAAGATTTTTCATAGTTTTTTATAGCTTTTTCAAAATCATTATTATGTTCTTGTAATACCGCTAAGCTAGCACAAGAATCTTTATCATCTAATTCGCAACCTTGCTCATAATACATTTGAGTTTTTTCTATATTGTTTAAATATCTATAAATATCTCCTATTGACTTGCAAGCTTTATAATTTTTATTATTACACTCTTTATCGCTTAAATCAGAAAAATTAGATATTTTATTATTAACAACTTGGGTAGTTAAATACCAATTTGACACCATCTGACAACCATAATCATCGCCTAAACCACAAGCTCTTAAATAAAAATCAATTCCTTGATTAGGATTTAAATTATTAGCAAGTTCTATACAAGAATTAGCAATTCCACCATTGCAAGCTTTAAATAATTCGTCTTGTTTAAATTCTTTATATTCTTTTTTTTGTAAATAAGCATAATTATCACAAGCTTCATAAATGTCATTCTTACAAGCATTATCTAATAAATCATTCGCTTTTTTTATATCCTTATTAACACCAAGTCCTAGATAATACATTTTTCCAAGACTTCCACAAGCTTTTTTGTTATTCAAATCACAAGATTTTTTATAATATTTATAAGCATAAGAATAAGAAATCCCCGTTCCTAATCCAAATTCATTCATCTCTCCTAATCTATAACAAGCATTAGAATTATCTTTATTACATTCTTGTTTAAAATTAGGATAAGCTTTTTTATATTCACCTTTTTCGAACAAACTTTCATTAGCACTTAAAGATACCAAAATACCTAAAGCTAATAATATTTTTCTCATACAATCTCCTTAAAAATATCAAATAAATTAAATTAAAAATAATATGTAAAAATCGTAAATACTGAAGAGATTAAAAGGGTTGCATTTAGGAGTATAGTTGAAAAATGATTAACGATTTATTAGCTGCAACCCTTTAAAACAAGGAATGGCGTATTATAACCACACAATTATTAAAATAATATTAAACTAAATAAAAATTTTATAAATATTTTATTTTTTATATTATTTATAAATTATTTTCTAAATCTATGCTAAATAAATCATAGTTTTTCCTATAATCTTTTGTAGAAATATTAAAAAACCCTAATAAAGAACTAAATAAATTATCTTGAGATAGTTTAAAATCAAGTTTATCTTTATTGTTATACTCATAATTAGTCCATAAAATAGCCGGAATTTGAATTTGCTCTTTTGGTGCTAAATAATATGGCATTCCGTGCAAATAAAACCCATTTTCTCCTAAACTTTCTCCGTGATCACTTAGATAAAATAAAGCTTTTTTATCAGCATTATCAGTCTTTAAAACATCAATCAAACTAGCCACTATAAAATCAGTATAAAGCAAGGTGTTATCATAAGTGTTATATAAATTATCTTCGCTACATTCTTGCAATTTATTTGTATTACAAGTTGGAGTAAATTTTTCAAATTCTTTTGGATATCTAAGATAATAACTTGGTCCATGAGAACCTTGTAAATGCACTATTATTAATGTATTTTTATCTTTTTTACTTTTTAATATATTCTTAGTTTCATCAACTAACCATCCATCATAATCTTTACTTTTAATAATAGAATTAATGTCATTACAAACATTTTGACAACCTCCAGAATTATTATCTATCCAACGCACATCAATAAAACGATTTAAAAGATTTAAAACATTCTCATAATTTTCACCTTTTTTAAAATCCACCCTATCATGCAATGAAAACATACAAGGTAAAGATTGAGCAGTGGCAGTCCCGCAAGATGTAAAATTACTAAAATAATTAATATTTAAATTCTTAGTATAAAAATTAGTATCGTTTTTAGTATATCCGCCTAAAGAATAATTCTTTGCCCTTGCAGTTTCTCCTACTACTAAAATAAAAGTTTTGCTCTCATTATCATCTTGAATAGAAGCATCAAGCCCTATTTTTACCATCTCTTCTTTAGGAGTGAATTTTGATTTTGTTATTTTAATAGCAGAATATATTTGATGAAATGGCACATTGTAATATCTTATGTCATCATTAGTTCTAATAAAAGGTATAAAAGTTCTAGAATTAGTAAATACTATGACAAAAATCAATATAGCACTTAAAATAATTGAAACTATTTTAGCTAGATAATAACCTTTTTTTATACTGATAAATCTTAGCAAAATTATTGGTAATACAACGCTTAATAATATAAAAAATACAAAAGATAAAGAAAATAAATCGCTCATTTCTCTTTTGTCTGTTAAAAATACATTAGCTACCATATTTCCATCAATAACTACATTGTAAGTTTTAATAAAATATATACTAAATCCAGTGCATATTATTAAAATAATAGAACAAATATAAGCCAAAATTCTAAAAAAACATAATATATTAACAACTAAAAATATCAATGTAAAATATATAATATTTACTATTGTAAAAAAATAAATATCACTTATTTTATTACTCAAAAATGTAAGCATAGAAAAATAATTCAAAGCGATTATATATGCACTTAAAACAAAATTAAATAAAATTGGATTTATCTTTAACATTTACTACCTTTTTGTATAGTTTTTAGCATTATAAATAACTTAATTTAAGGAATAGTTTTGAGATTAATTTCGTGGAATGTAAATGGTTTAAGAGCAATTTGTGATAAAGATGGGTTTTCGTTTTTAGAAAAATACCCTACTGATTTTTTAGGTATTCAAGAGATAAAAGCAACACCTGATAAATTTCCAAAAGATATAAACAATTTAGGCTTTAAAGATATTAAATCAAATTCAGCAAAAAGAGCTGGATATTCTGGTGTTATGAGCTTTTTAAATTTTGAATGCGAGAGTAGATTTGCCCAATTTTTTCCTGATGATGAAGGAAGAGTTTTGGAGCATAGTTTTAAAGATATTGTTTTGTTTAATATATATTTTCCAAACGGACAAAGCGGTGATGAAAGATTAGATTATAAAATGAAATTCTATGATGATTTTTTAGAATATTTAAAAAAATTATTATTAGAAGGTAAAAAAATCATAATTTGTGGAGATGTAAATACAGCACACCGCCCAATAGATTTAACTCACCCAAAAGCTAATGAAAAAACAAGTGGATTTTTACCAATTGAGCGTGAGTGGATTGATAGATTGCTTGATGCTGGATTTGTTGATACATTTAGATATATAAACGGAGATATTCCTGAAAAATATTCGTGGTGGAGCTATCGTGCAGCTGCTAGAAATAGAAATGTTGGTTGGAGAATTGATTATTTTTTCATATCAAATAATCTTACCCCTTATTTAAAAGACGCCTTTATATTAAGCGATGTAATGGGCTCTGATCATTGTCCTGTTGGTATTGATATTGAAATCTAAAATAAATGAGTTTTTAAATTCTAACAATATTTGCGTAGTTTCTACAAACGAGCCTTATTCGGCTACTTTGTTTTATAAATTTGATGAGATTAATGAAGCATTGCTTTTTATCTCATCGCCTACTTCAAGGCATATTAAATTAGATGAATTATTAAGTGCAGCAATTTATACAAACAATCCAATTAAAGGCGTTCAAATAATAGGAAAATTATTATTAGCAAATGAAACCCAAAAAAAGCTTTATTTAAATACATATAAGGCTGCTAATTTTGCACTAAATCACAAAATTTATGCACTAAAACTAAAATATTTAAAATACACAGATAATACCCTAATGCTACCTAAAAAAACGGAGATTTTTTATGAATGAATTTATACTTGATATAAGTGCTACTTTATTTTTTAGTTTTTTACTAATTTATTTTGTAATTAAAAGGATAAAAAAATGAAAGCATTAATTATTTGTGATAGTTTTAAAGGCTCTCTTAGTTCAAAACAAGCAAACGAAGCTATCAAAAAATCTTGCGATAAATTAAACATAAACTCAATTCAACTAGCTATTTCTGATGGTGGAGAAGGTTTTTTAGAAAGTATAAATGATAAAATCAATGCTATAAAAATCTATTTAAACTTAAAAAATGCTTATGGTATTAGAGATTATAAGGGTTATTATCTTTTAAAAGAAAATAAAGCATATTTTGAAATGGCAGAATTTGCAGGATTAATCGCTCTTAATGAAAATGAAAAAAATCCTTGCAAAACTAGCACAATTTCACTAGGTATTGCTATAAAAGACGCTATTAGTAATGTTGCAAATGAGTTTATAATAGGCATTGGTGGCTCGGCTACAAATGATGCTGGAATAGGAATGCTAAGTGCATTAGGATACGAGTTTTTAGATGAATTTGAAAATATTTTAAAACCTATCGGAGAAAATCTAATAAAAATTGCAAAAATAAATGATAAAAATGTATTAAAAGAGCTTAAAAACTGCAGCTTTAAAATAGCTTGTGATGTGAAAAATCCACTATATGGAGAAAATGGTGCAGCGTATGTCTATGCAAGGCAAAAAGGTGCAAATGATGATGAAATTAAAATGCTTGATTTGGGTTTAAAAAATTTTGCAAAAGTTTGTGAAAAATATTTAGCTAAAGATTATTCACAATTTCAAGGTTGTGGTGCTGCTGGTGGGCTTGGATTTGGCTTTAAAGCATTTTTAAATGCAGAATTTGAAAGTGGATTTTTATACATTAAAAACCTTTTAAATCTTGAAGAATTGATTAAAAACTCTGATTTAATAATAACAGGAGAAGGTGCTTTTGATAATCAAAGTTTGATGGGAAAAGTAATCGGAGAAATTAATCAAATTTGTAAAATTTATGATAAAAAATTAATAATATTTTGTGGTTTAAATAATAGTGATTTTAAAAATTGCTTTTCTTTAACAAAAGCATTTTCTAATAAAACAAAAAATGAATTAATGCAAAATAGTATTGCCTATCAATGCTTAAATGAGCTTTCGTTTAATGTATTGCAAACTTTTCTTGCTAAAAAATAATTTTTAACAAGGAGATATTATGCTTAAAAAAATTATAACTCACGAGCTTTTTGCTCCAATTTTATTGATTTTTATGACTATACTTGCTTTAGCTCTTAAAAATTCAAATCTAAACACTTATTATGAACTCATTACTAATTATAAAGCAGGTGTGATTTTTGGAGATTTAAATCTTATAAAACCACTTACTTTATGGGTAAATGATGGGCTTATGGCTATATTTTTCTTTTGGGTTGGACTAGAAGTTAAAAAAGAAATCCTAATAGGAGAATTAAGCAATATAAAAGCTGCTAGTTTGCCACTAATTGCAGCACTTGGCGGAGTAATTGTCCCTGCTATTATTTATAGTTTAATTAATATAAACGATAGCTTTGCTTTACAAGGTTTTGCAATACCGACTGCAACTGATATTGCTTTTGCTTTAGGGGTTTTGTTATTACTTGGAAATAAAATTCCAAAATCTTTAACAATATTTTTACTAAGCCTTGCAATATTTGATGATGTTGCTGCAATTATTATAATCGCTTTGTTTTATACAAATGAGCTAAGTATTTTAAGTCTTAGCCTTGCTACTTGTGGTTTAGCTATTTTGTTATTGTTAAATTATTTGCATATTTGTATAAAAAGCCTTTATGTAATTATTGGTGCATTTATTTGGGTTTGCGTTCTTAAAAGTGGAGTTCATGCGACTTTAGCTGGTATGGCGTGTGCGTTTTTTATACCATTAAACACTAAAGATAATAAAGAATTTTTAGAACACATAATGCACGATTTAACACCTTATATAAATTATTTTATATTGCCTTTATTTGCTTTATTTAATGCTGGAGTTTTAATTAATGGTCTTAATTTAAATGATTTTAATGCAGTATTTTTTGGAGTATTTTTAGGTCTATTTTTAGGCAAACAATTAGGTGTATTTAGCTTTTGCTTAATTGCTAGTAAATTTGGCTTTAAATTACCATCAAATAAAGTTCAATTATATGGAGTTTGCATACTAACAGGTATTGGTTTTACTATGAGCTTTTTTATAAACACTCTTGTATTTGAAAATAATCCTGAATTATTTAATAGCGCAAAATTAGCAATACTTAGTGCTTCTTTTGTATCAGCTGTATTAGGCTATATTTGGCTAAGATTTATAAGCAAATAATCATATTAACTCCTATAAAAAGGAGTTAATTTAAATTCTATTGTATTTATAATAAGCAGCACAAGCACCTTCACTACTTACCATACAACTTCCTATTGGATTATTAGGCGTGCATAAATTACCAAAAACTTTACAATCAGTTGGCTTTGCAAGTCCTTTTAAAATCTTAGGGCATAGACAGGCTTTGTTTTCTGCTTTTGTATTTGTTTTTATATCAAATACTTTTTTTGCGTTTATATAATCATATTCATCTTTTAGCTCCAAACCGCCATTACTAATAACACCTAAGCCACGGAATTCAAAATCATCACGCCTAAAGTATTTTTCAATTAATTCTTTAGCTTTTTCATTACCATTTTTACTAACTAATCTTGAATACTCATTATAAACATTATGAGTTTTATTCTTAAATTGTAAGCTTAAATTTAATAGTGAGTGCATTAAATCAACAGGCTCAAAACCACTTATAGCAAATGGTTTTTTATAAGTATTAGCCATATTTAAATATGCGTTTTCTCCTATTATCACACTTACATGCGATGGGGCTAAAAAGCCATCAATATTACAATCTTTATCATTTAATAAGGCTTCAACAGGCTCAGGAACTCTTACATGATTTATATGAAAAAATACATTTTTAAGTCCCATTTCAAGCACTTTTTCAATCAAAACCGTACTCATAGGAGTAGTAGTTTCAAAACCTATTGCAAAAAATATAATCTTTTTATCTTTATTTTCATTTGCGATTTTTAATACTTCTAGTGGGCTATAAAGCGCTCTAATATCCTTGCCTTGCGCTCTTAATTTTTCTAAACTCGTATTACTAGCAGGAACTTTAATCAAATCAGCAAGCGTGCAAAAAATAGCACCTTCCATACTCGCTAAAAAAATAGCTTCATCAAGCCTACTTTTTGGCATTACACAAACAGGACAACCTGGCCCATGAATAAAGTTAATATTAGGCAAAAGAGAAGGGATTGAATATTTTATAAGTGAATGTGTATGTCCGCCACAAATCTCCATTACATTATAAATCCTATCAAGCTTAACATTATTAATTAGTTTTTTTAAATTATTAATAATATTTGTGTCTTTATATTCTTTTATGTAATTCATAAAAACCTACTTTCAATCTCTTCGCTACCTATCTCATCTGCAATTTGCTTATATAATTCTAAGCTTTCTTTAGCAGCTGCTTCATCAATTTTTTGCATAGCAAAACCAACATGAATCAATACAAAATCTCCCACATTAACCTGCTCAGGTATCAAATCAAGGCTAACCCCACGCTTAATGCCTAAAGTATCAACCTGTGCAAAATTATTTTCATCAACACTTAAAACTTTTGATGGTATAGATAAACACATATTAACTCCTTAAAGATTTAAAATATTCACAAAGTTCGGCAATTCCTTCGCCTGTAGTGCTGCTTACGCAAAAGATTTTTACATTTGGATTTAATTTTTTTGCTTCTTGCGTGATAGTTTCTAGGCTAAAATCAAAATATTTTGCTATATCCATTTTAGTTAAAACTATCACATCAGCTCTTTTAAACATAACAGGATATTTTGCTACTTTATCACTTCCTTCAGGACTTGATAAAAGCACAACATTTAAATTCTCGCCCAATTTATATGATGCAGGGCATACTAAGTTGCCTATATTTTCTATTACACAAAACTCTGAATTACTAATATCAAGATTTTTTAGAGCTAAATCTATCATTTTTGCGTCTAAATGGCAGCTTTGACCTGTGCTTATTTGATATGCTTTAGCACCTGCTTTGATAATCCTATCAGCGTCCTTATTAGTCTCTAAATCCCCTTCAATTACGCATAATTTTAATAAATTATTTTTTATAATATACTCAAGTAGAGTGGTTTTACCACTACCAGGAGAGCTCATAAAATTAAGGCAATATAAATTAGATTTTTTAAAAAACTCTTGATTGATTTTTGCTTGATTTTCGTTTTCAGCCATAATTTTTGCTTTTGCTTCAATGATTACTTTCATTACCTACTCCTTAAATTTTTCACATTTTACTAAGTAAAAGTATTTACAATGGCAACAAAAATCATTTTATAAATAATAGACCAAATTCCAAGTAAAAAATTTAATACTAATATTTAAATTAATTAAAACTTAATTTTTAAAATTAATTTAAATATTTAACTTTTAAATATAAAATTTATCAATTTTTTTTAATTAATAGGATAAAAAAATGGATATTCTTATGAATTTACCTAATTCTTTACAATTTGCTATACAACTAGCTATTGTATGTATTTGCCTATTTTATGGCTCAAAAAAAGGTGGAATTACTCTTGGAATGTTAGGTGGCGTTGGGCTTATTGTGATGATTTTTGGCTTTGGTGTAAAACCAGGAAAACCAGCAATTGATGTTATGCTAACTATTTTAGCAGTTGTTGTGGCTAGCGCAACACTTCAAACTAGTGGTGGTCTTGATGTAATGCTTCAAATAGCTGAAAAAATTCTTAGAAAAAATCCAAAATATATTAGTATTTTAGCTCCAATTACAACTTGCACCCTAACAATTCTTTGTGGCACAGGGCATGTTGTTTATACAATTTTACCTATTGTATATGACATAGCCATTAAAAACAATATTAGACCTGAAAGACCGATGGCAGCAAGTAGTGTTTCAGCACAACTTGGAATAATTGCTAGCCCAGTATCAGTGGCTGTAGTAACTCTAACAGCATTTATTATTAATAGTAATCATCACTTAGCAGGATTTGATGGATATTTGGACTTACTTAAAATTACAATACCATCAACTTATTTAGGAGTGCTTTGCGTTGGAATATTTAGCTGGTTTAGGGGTAAAGATTTAGATAAAGATAGTGAATTTCAAGAAAAAATTAAAGATGAAGAATTTAAAAAATATGTTTATGGTGGTGGGTGCAAATCATTAATAGGTGAAAAATTACCTAATAGTGCTTGGTTATCAATGTGGATATTTTTAGGCGCTATTGCCTTAGTTGCTATTTTAGGATATTTTTCAAATCTACGACCTGCATTTAACACAAAAGTTGATTCAGCAAGTATTTTAATCGTAGATAATAATGCTAAAACAATGAAAGAAATACCTATTAAGAATTCAAATCTCATAATTACTTATAATGAATTAAATAAAACTATTAAAGATGGTAAAGTAAAAAGTACGAAAGAAAATATAAAAGCAATTAGCATTGATAATAATCTACAAATAACACAAGAAAATAACTATGTAATTATTAATAATGAAAAATTTGAAAATGCAAAAATTATTTTTAGCGATAAAAAAGAACAAGCAAAACCTTTAGGAATGGTTGAAGTAATTCAAATTTTTATGCTTTTGGCAGGTTCATTAATAATAATCTTTACAAAAACTAATGCAAATAATATTTCAAAAAGTGAGATATTTAAATCTGGAATGGTTGCTCTTGTGGCTGTATTTGGAATCTCTTGGATGGCTGATAGTATGGTTGCAACACATACTCAAATGATAAAAGATAGCTTAGGAAATATATTAAGCGAATATCCTTGGACTTACGCAATAGTTTTAATAATAATTTCTAAATTAGTAAATTCTCAAGCAGCTGCACTTGTAGCGTTTGTGCCACTAGCTTTAAATATAGGAGTTAATCCAGCAATTATTTTAGCATTCGCACCAGCTTGTTATGGCTATTTTATTTTACCAACATATCCAAGTGATTTAGCAGCTATTCAATTTGATAGAAGCGGAACAACTCGTATAGGAAGATTTGTAATAAATCATAGTTTTATTATTCCTGGTTTTATAGGTGTTATTACTTCAAGTATATTTGGATATTTTCTTGCGAGTTTTTATGGTTACTTATAAATTTTGCCCTATTTTAGGGCAAAATTAAGATTTTAATTTGCCAATATTTAACTAGAATTTAAAATATTATTTTCCAATAAAACTATAATTTAAAACCTAGAAACTATAATCTCAATTATCTTATCATCTTCTAATTCAAGCCTAATGCTAACACTTTTGCCCAAAAGTATTTTAGTAAAATAAAAATATTCATTTTTTATTTTAAATTCTAACTGGCTTAAAGTCTTTTGTATCTCATTATAGCTTTTGCCTTTTATATCATTATTTATATCATCTAATACACTTTTATCAAGCACAAGGCAAACTCTTTCAAGGTTACTACACTTTAGGTCTGATTTTAAAATCCTTGTTATAAGCTCATTGGGTTGTTTTAAAAAATCATCATAATACCACCAAGCACAAAGCATAGCCAAAGTTAAAGCTAAGTATTTTTTAAAATAAACATTATAGTTTTTTCTAGCAGTATATAAATATACAAAGCCAAATATCGCAAATGGCACGAGATTTTTAAGAGTATCAATGCTCTTATAAACGCTTTTATCATAAAGACAAAAATTATAAACAATCTTAGCAAGGCAAACACACGATATAAAAAGCGAAATATGTCTTAAAAGCAAATAAAACTTATCTTGCAAGATTATCTTACTATCCAAATCATCTTGAGATAGTAAAAGATAAATCCTAGAAAAAAGAAAAGCAAATATAAAGCAAGGAATATAACTAAAATCTCCTATATAAAATGGTATAAAAAACAAAAACCAAGCTAGATAAAAAAGCGTATTTTTAAAAATCACATTAGCTTTTGCTAAAAACCTTTTAAAGCCATTTTGTTATCCTTAAAAGCAAAAATATTTAAATTTAAAAATCACTAAAAATAAAATTGAAATTCCTAATTTAAATACCTTTTAAAATATCTTGAAAATACATTAAATTTTAACGGAATTTAAAATCGGAATTTCAATATTTTTTATCCTTTAATATCCTAATTATTCAGCCTTTTTATCCAAAAAATTATCAATATTTTTTGTAATATACATAAGAACATATAAAACTATCATTATAAGAATTGTTCCAGTAATTAGTGCGAATTGCTCCATTTGAAGCACAGAAAACAATACTGCATAAACACCGCCTAAAAATAGCAGCATTCCAAAACCAAATTTTTTGCTATTTGTAAGAGCTTTTATATAAAGTGCGTTTGGTATTACAACCATTAATGTAGCGATAATATAGGCAAGTTCAAAACTAAAATATTCTGACATTGAAAGCAAAACCAGATAAAACAAAGTTAGCGAAAATCCAACAACTCCGTATTGGATATAATGAGTTGGTTTTTTGCCTAAAATTTCAAAAACATAAACCACAAATAGACTAAGCATTATAAATAATATGCCGTATTTAGCAGCTCTTATTACTTGTCTGTAATGAGTAATGCCTTCGTATAGATTAATACCGATTAGATTATCATTTAGATAATGATTTGAATTATTTATAGCTTTTTGATAATTCATAGTAAATGGCATAATTTCATATTTTGCATTAAAGCCGTTATTATCAAGATTTTTACTAACTGGTAATGTCCCATAAAAACTTGGTTTGCTTTCTTTTGAATTAATATCTAAGGTATTCTTTTGCGCTAAAGGAAGTATCTCTATACCTTTTGAGCCCCTTAATGTGAAAGAAATTTCAAAAGGTGTATTATTTTTCAACATATTTTTATTAATTAGTGATGAAATTCCATATCTTAAATGAGAATTTTTACTATTTGTCCCTGCATTTGGTTTTAAATCAATGCTATTTAGTTTAAAAGTTGAGATATTTACTAATGATTTTGCATCTAATAAACCTAAAGATAAATAAATTTCATCAAAGTCTTGCGGTAATTTTTCATCTAAATCAGCAAAATTACCACCAATGCTAATATTTGCGTTATAAACACTAGCTTTATATATTCCTTTTTGTCTAACCTCATCTAAAATATCAATTTTTACATCAATTTGGCTTGGGATTATGATTTTTTCGTAAGGAACTTTTTGCGTAATCGTATTGCCTTCTTCATCTTTTATATTTTGTTCTTTAGTGCCATTTATTACTAGAAAAATCCCGTGTATTGTTTGCTTTTGACCCCATTCATTACCTAGAGTATCAACCATATTTTCATAAGTATCATTTCTCTCATTTATTATGCCGTTTATGAAAAACAATGGTATTTGAAGTAGTATTGCAAGTAAAAATATAAAACCTACTTTTTTAGTTATTGAATTAGATGGTATTTTAATCATTTTATTTCCTTTTAATTTTTAAAATATTTATCATATACAAAATAAGCTTAAATTACAAATACCAAACGAAATTCCTATTTTAAATTCCACTGCAAATAATTAAAATTTATATTTATTAAAATCACTCAACGATTTTTTTCGTTTATTATATTTTTCCACAAAGCTTAAATACCTAGCTTTTTTAAAAGTTCGCTTGATTTTGCTAAGTTATTATTAATCATTTTTATTTTCTAACCAAAAAATCTCAGTTTTTGCTATTTTATATCCTTCGTTTTCCATCATTGATTTATAAAATTCTAGCTGTTTTTGATAGGTATTTTCTTTTTCTTGGGATTTTTTGCCTGTTTTAAAATCTACTATTACATAAGCACCACAATCGTTATCGTAATAAATTAAATCACAAATCCCTGTTTTATCAGGTGTGTTGATTTCTAATTCATAATATTTGTTAGATGATTGTGCCACTTTTTTTGCAAGGTTTGAATTGATATAATTATTAAACAAACCAATAATCTTATCTTTGTATTCACTAAGTTCACATTCATTTATAAAGCCCATCAAAATCTCATTTGTAGAATGCTCGTGAAATTTCTCTATCATTTTATGAACGCAACTTCCTATTTTTGTATTAAGATTTTCAACGCTATTTGTATTTGTGGCTGTAGTGATATGTTTATCTATTTTTAATTTATTTAGCTTTATTGTTTCTTGCTTAGGGCTAGTTTGCTTACAAGGGCTAATTTCATCTAGTAATAATTTTTCTCCTAAATCCTTTAAATCCTTGCAAATCATACTTTCATCTTTATATAGTTCATCAAGCATAGCTAAAAAAGAATTATCATTTGGCTTAGTTTTTGATAAAGTATAAGATAAAACTATATGCTTAATAGCCCTAGTTATCGCTACATACAATAGTCTTTTATTTTCATCAATATCTTGCTTTTTAGCTTGATTTTTGCTTAGCTCATAGCTTAGACTTGGCTCATCGCCTATTTTAAATCCTATATAATTCTCGCTAATTTTAAGAGAAGAATTATTCACTCCTAAAGCCTTGTTTGCATTCATCAAAACGACCATTTCATACTCCAATCCTTTAGTTGAATGAATTGTACATAGGTTGATTTTATAATTATTTACAAATTTTGCTTGGGATTTTGTGCTAGTTTGTTTTCGTTTTTTTAGCTCTTTTATTATGTTTTCTTTGCTTTTTTTACTCTCAAGCTTGATTATCTCATCTAAAAACTCATCTAAATTAGCCCTTGATTTTTCATCGCTAAATACATCATAAAAGCCTTTTTCGTAGTATAAATGTACTAAAAATTCTGATAAACTCAAGCTTTCAAACCAACTTTTAAACTCGCTAAAAACACTAAAATCATTAGATTTTATAAGCCTAAGTCTATCATCATCGTTTAGATTAAAAATATCATTAAAAAGTGCTAGTTTTTCATAGTTTGTGTATTTTTCATCTTCTTTTTTATTTTTTATATCATATAGTGCAAAAATAAGGTTTAAAATATGATTTATTTCTGTTCTTTCATAAAATTTAGTATTATCATCAACACAATATTTCACACCAAATTCATCTAGTTTTTTAGCTAGATTATTCATTTGTGCTCTTGTATCAAACATCACCGCTATTTTATCATCTTTGTTTAGTTTATAAATATCATCTACTTGAGCTAAAAATTTCGCCGTATTTTCATATCTTTCATCGCTATTTTCTACAATATAACTAATACTTCCACCTTTTAAATTGTCATTTTTAGCGTTTAAGTCCGTATCTTTTAAATGTGAAAAAAGCTTTCTTGTGATTTGATTTATTATATTTAAGATTTCTTTGCTACTTCTATAATTATCATTCATAAAAACTTGCTCTAAATCTTTTATGGCATTTTTATATACATCTACATTTGCACCCGCAAAAGCATAAATTGATTGTTTGATATCCCCAACGCTAAAAATATTTGCATTATTTAGCTTATTTATTATGCTATATTGCTCTTCATTAGTGTCTTGAAACTCATCAAACATAATGTAATTTATATCTTTTAGCTTATCAATTTCTTTTATGAATTTATTAATAAGCATATCAAAATCCATAAATTTCTCATTTTTAGCTAATTGCTCGTAATTTTGTCTAAGTTCGTTTGCTAGTTTTAGCATAATTTCAAAAAGCTTAACAAACTCATCTTGGACATTTAAAGCTCTTTTATAGCATACAAATTCTTTTAGTTTTTCTATATATTCTTTTTGTTCCATTGTGCCTGATTTTCGTAGTATTTCATCACTTACGCCGTCTAATACACCTAAAGCCAAGTCCTTTTTATCCCCTAAAATATCGGCGTTTTGGTATAGATAGTCTATATCAATTTTTTTAAGCTCTAAATACTCATATTCAATTTCATCAAGCTTAAAATTTTTGCAAATTTGTCTAAACCTATCATCAAATATATACGCCTTACAAAACTCATTTAAAGTATTTAAGTCCAGCTCTTTTACTAATTTTTCATTGTTACTAAGTAACTCAAAATAAAGCTCATTAAAGCATTTATTTTTAAGCTCATCATCTAATAACTCAAAGCTAAAAAAAGGATTTTGCTCTTTTAAAAGCTTTGTAGCAAAAGAATGAAAAGTACAAATATTTACTTTATGCATATTTTTTATGGCTGTTTTTAGGGTTTGTTTTATGTAATTTGAATTCTTAACCTTCTCAAATCTAGCCTTATCAATCCCACTTAATCTATCATCTAAAATATCTTGCATTAGTGTAAAAATACGGCTTTTCATCTCATTTGCCGCTGCATTTGTATAAGTTAGCGTTAGGATATTTTCTACATTTTTACTATTTTGTTCTGTATAAAAAAACTCATCATCTACACTACTAGCAAACAAATCAAACCCTAAAATAGCATTTATATATCTTCTACTAAGAGTGTAGGTTTTGCCAGTTCCTGCACCTGCATTTATAGTAAAGCTTTTTTGTATGCTGTATTTATTCATCATTTGTTCCTTTATCGCAAATATTGTTTATAGGACAATATTTACAATTATCGTTTTCTTTAGCTTTAAACTCGCCTTTTTGTATAAACTCATCAAGCTTTTTTATCTCTTGCTCTAAACCCTTTAAATACTCTTGGCTGTATTCTAAAAAAGCAAATTCCGTTTTCAAATTCTTTGTGTTAAATGTGAGTAAAGATGCTTTATAGTACTTCATATTTGGATATTTTTTACTTGCGTATAACAAATATAAACCTAGTTGAAAATCTTCATAAGACTTTATTTGTTCCATTCTTTTTTCATCTATTTTGTCCTTTTTACTGCTTTTATAATCAACGATATTTATAAAATCATCTCCTATGTCAAGTCTATCAATAAAGCCTTTTATATAATAATTATTCTCGTCACTAGGGTTTAAATCTTTATCTAGGAAAAACTCAAATTCAGTTTTTGTATCATTAATATTATTTTCACTTCTATAATCTTCGTAATATTTCAAAAACTTAGCCACCGCACTAGGCTCATCATCGTTGCTAATACCCTTTAAAAGCTTGTTTTTATATATTTTCATATAAATATTTAGCTCTTTTAGTCCATTTTTTTCTTTTTTTAAAAAATCATCAAATGCTAAATCAATGCTATTTTTTGCTAGGTTTTGTTTATTAAAACTATCACCCCAACCTTTTACAATATGCTCAAAACAACTATGCATTATAGTGCCTTTTTCGTTTGGCTCTAAATCGCTTTGTTCTAATTCATCATTTTTTATCCCTAAAGCACTTTCATACAAAAATCTTTTAGGACAAAGCCTTAGAGTATTATATTTACTAGCACTCATTTTACATTCTAGCTTCACGGGTTTAGCTACTTTAGGACTAAAAGCAAAACAATCTTTTAAAACACGCTTTTTTAAAAACTTGGCCTTAGTAAAATCATCTTTACAAATTATAGACTTAGCTACACTTTTAGCGTTTAGATAATCAGTACTTAGTAGGTATAATTCTTTTGTATTTTGCTTTAGATTTTCATAAACAGCTTTAGAAAAATCATAAGAATTATATTTATAAATATCCTTTTTTAAAAACACATTATCGCTTGAATTAATAGGGAAATTTTCAAAATCTAGTCCTAGTAAAATAACTCTTTCATTTAGCTCATTTGAACCTATAAATTCGCTTAATTCTTCTAATCTTATGCCATTTTTTGGATAGTCTTTGCTTAGATTTTTGCTTAGGTATTCTTTAATAAAATCTTTATTTAAATTAGAAAAATATTTTTCGTATTTTTTCATATAAGCATTTGTTTTTTGCTCTAGCAAGTCATTATCAATTACTATGCTTTTATGATAAGAATACACATCAATTTTTGCCATGGTTTTATAAAGCTCAAAATATCTAGAATAAATACTCAAAGAAGTAGCAACAAGCCTAAAGCTAAACTTATTTTGTATAAATTCTCTTGCTAGGCTTAGGGCTAGTTTTACTTCTTCGTGTATGCTTGTGATTTTATCTTTGTAGGTGTAGATTTTAGGGATTTGATTATTTTTAGGGAATTTTTTTAGGGCTTTTGCGTTTAGATTGTTTATAAAATCTTCTTCAAATTTGTTGTTATATAAACATATATTATCCACATAAAACTCATCCACATAAATATCGTTAAAATCGCTGACATCAGCAAATCCACACTTTAGATTAAATCTTTTTCTAAGCTCATCACAGGCTTTTTTTACCTTTAAAAAGCTATCTTTATATTCATCTTTTATATCTAAATCTTGCCTGTAAGCGTATATAAAATCACTACATTCTACATCGCCTAATTCTTGCTTTATGATATAAGTTAGCATAAATTCATCTAATTCATCAGTGTATAAACTCTCAAGCGTAACACACTTAGTAAAGGCATTTAAACCAAAATCTTTTAAATGCCTTTTAACAAACTCTGCCTTAGCATAAGAATAAGTTATCACTAAATCTTTTTTAATCATAATCTACCTTTATATAATAAGCATTTGTGCCTACTTTAGCATAATATTCTATTATCTCACATCCTCTTATAATACCGTTTTTTTCTTTATAATGCTCTTTTGCTAGAGCTTTTAGCTTTTGTTCAGTTGCATTAGTGTTCAAAAACATAAAATCATCTTTATTTAGCTTTACTACAGCTTCTGCACTATAACCATAACCATCATTAACTGATGTAATCTTATAGCCTGTAATCGCACTAAGATAACAAACACTTAGCCTTTGAATTTCATCTTTTAATTTATCGTATTCATTTAATTTATCATCAATATTCATCCCTAAAAGCTCATAAGCTAAAACTAAAAAAGCCCTATTACTAGTGCAACCATCCCAAGTAGCTCTATCTAAAAACTCTTCATCGCTATTACATTCTAAATATATTTGCACCTTTTTATCAAATTTTGCCTTTGTGTTATAGCCAAATTCTTTATAATCTAAATCTTTTATCTGTTCTTTTATCATAAAAACTCCTTAGTTTGCTTTAATTTCGTTTGTTTGTATGCTTATATTTTTTAATTTTTCACAACCCTTAAAAGTATCTTCGTATTCAAGCACTTTTGGTGTGATTAAAGATAAATTTACACAATCTTTTAAAGATATATCTTTTTCTTCACAATCAAGAGTTCTTACAAAGTGGATATTTTTTGCTAGATTTATACAGCCATTAAAGGTATTTTTCACATTATATAAACAATCGTTTTTGACAATAAACTCTTGATTAAAACTAATACAATCCCTAAACATCTCCCTAATATTTTCAAGCGAGCAAGTATTAAAATCTAGCCTTTGATTAAACTTCAAGCAGCCATTAAACATCTCAGCCATATTATGCACCTTATGTGTATCTAGCATCACCTTACTATCAAAACTCTTGCACCCACTAAACATCGAGCAGGTTCTAAGAAGTTCTTTAGAATTACTTGCATTTATTTCTTGATTAAAGCTAACGCAGTCTTTAAACATATTGCAAGTTGCAATTACATTAGAAAAATCAAAATTGATTTTTTGATTAAACTTAGTACAACCATCAAACATACCTTCAAAATATTTTGCATTTTGGGTGTTGAAATTCACTTCTTGATTGAAATTCCCACAATCACTAAACATATATGAAAAGTCTTCAACACTACTAGTATCAAAACTAAGCTTTTCGTTAAAATTACCACACCCACTAAACATACTTCGCATAGATTTGATACGAGAAGTATCCCACTCATTTATCCCACCAAAATCACTCCTTTTGCTATTTAAAAAAGCACATTCAAGGCTAGTAGTATTTGATATATCAATATCTTTTAAATTTATACTTTCATTTAAACATAGCGACATCACTTCATAATTATTGCTTGGATAATATTTATTATCTTTATATTCTATAGTGTTACAAATCTTGCTTGTATCAACCCTATATATAGCACCATTAGTATGCAAAACATAAAGCTCATAGATATTTTTAGGGATAAATTGCTCATCTTTATACTCTATATCTTTTATAACTTCTCTATCTTTCCAAGATCCTAAACCAAGCTTTGATAAATCCACCCTACCACTATCAAACATAGCCAAAATCTCATCTAATTTATCGGCATTTAAAGAAAAATTATTTTCTTTTTTACGAAGAAGTCCCCAAGGAACTAGTTTAAAAAGTCCGTAGATATTAGGATGGTGTGGGTAAAGGTTTTGAATTTTTCTAAGCCTTTTAGAGCCTAACTTTTTATATAGTCTTCTTTGGCTATCTTTTATGGTTCTTTTAGAAGAATAATCATCTTTTATAAAAAATATATCTTTTTTACTAAGATACCTAATCTGTTTTTGCTCTTTTTTGCTCCACCTTTGATATGTGTGGATTTTAAAACCTTTTGCTATGGTTTTTGCATAGTTTTTTCTTAATTTTTTTCTAGCTGTTTTCATAAAATCTCCTTAAAATAAAAAAGATTTTACCACATCAGCTAGACATCCTATGTCTTTAAATACCCTAAATACTCTTTTATGATATTTTCGTTTTTAAGAGCTAGTTCTTTTGGGGCTAGTATTTTTACATAAGGGATGAATTGCCATATAGTACTAAGCAATTCTTCATCTAAAGATATTTTTGTGCTTAGGATTAGCTTATCTTTATCTTTTGAGATGATTTCTTGATTTGCTAGTATTTTTCTATACAAAAAATACTCTCTAGCAAAGCCATTTACTTCTAAAACAACTTCTTTTTCTTCTAAGCTAGTAGCAAAAAAATGCTTTTGTTCTTTTATGTTTTTTAAAACATTTTCATCTGGGATAAACTTTTCATTAGTTACTACTATAGCCTTTAGCTTATACATTGTAAATGTTCTAATTTCATCATTATAAGTAGCTAGTAAATACCACACACCTAGATGATTTATGAGTTTATATGGCTTTAAAATTCTAGCTTTTTCGTTATGAATAGCTTTTATGATTTTTTGCTCCATTATGGCTTTGCTAAGGATTTCAAAACTATCAATGTTGCAAACTGCTTCATAATTTTGAGATTTTAAAGGGCTTACGGGTGAGCTTAAAAGCATATTTATAAAATCATCGCTAAGCCTAGTAGGAAATGAGCTTAAGCCAAAAAGTGCTGCGAGTTTGTTTAAATCATCTTTTGAGGTTTTAAGTAAATTTGTATCTTTTAAATAATACCTTCCAAACTCATCTTTAGCAATAGGCAAACTCTCAAGCCTTTGCATAATATCACGCTGAATTGTTCGCTCACTTACTCCGTATTCAAGTGCTAGTTCTGCTTTACTTAAATGCTCTTTATTATAAAGTCTAATTAGGATTTGCATAACCCTAACTACCAAAAAATCTCCAGTTGTTTGTGCTCCCATCATCTACCTATCTTATAGTTTTTTACCTTGCAATGATATTAAAATATCATTAATTTCTAATATGCTTTAAATAATCTTCTATCATCATCTCACACTTACTAACTAGTGATTTTGGAGATAATACCTTCACATAAGGGATAAACCTAAATACCGTGCTAAGTAGCTCATCATCAAAGCTTATCATTGTGCTAATTATCAGATTATCACTAGTTTTGTTTATGATTTTTTGATTTGTTAAGATTTTGCGGCTTAAAAAATACTCTATCCCTAAGCCACTAATCTCTAAAATCACTTCTTTTTTAACACTACTGACAAAGAAAAAATTATTATCATTTTCTAGCTCTTTTAAGACTTTTTTATCATGTAAAAAGCTATCTTTACATATATTTATAGCCTTTAATTTATATAATGCAAAGGTTTTTATAGTGCCATTTTCAGTAGCTAGTAGATACCATACACTTAAATGGCTAATGAGTTTATATGGTTTTAGGGTTCTTAGCTTGTTGTTATAGTTTGCATTTATGATTTTTTGAAAGATGATTGCATTACATAAGTTAGCAAAATCATTCATATCATAAATCTCACTAATAGGCTGAAACTTTATAGGAAAATACTGACAATTATAAATATTTTCTATAAAGTTACTTGTAAATTCCCCCCCCCCGATAAGGCTTTTTAGTAGATACTCTAGCTCTTTTTTATAACTTTTAAACATAGAATTATCAGCTAGATAGTATCTACCACTGTCATCTTTTTGTATAGGCAGATGTGCTAAGCGTTCTTTTATATCTCGCTGGATTGTTCGCTCACTTACACTATACTCAAGTGCTAGTTCAACTTTACTTAAATGCTCTTTATTATAAAGCCTAATTAATATCTCAATTATTCTTTCTACTAGCAATTCACCTATGCTTGGTGTTTTCATGCTTTTACTAATTTACCTAATAAATTTTCTAAAATCATAGCTTTTCTTTTTTTAAGAAAATTATCAAAATTCTCTACATTTAGCTCAATATCTTCTGGGATGATAAAATCATTTCTAGCTTGTATCTTATCGCTAAAATCATCAAACCAATCATTTGGCATTCTATCGTTTTTACTTTTATTTAAATTTTCAGCAAGTGGGACTAGATTATAAATAGAATTACCTTTTTTTTCTAATTCTTTATCATTTGTTTTTTCAAACCAACTTTTAGGATAGATATGGTCTATGTTATATCTGTAGCTTTCTGGCTTATAGTTTGGCATTAGCAAGGTAAAAATATAATATATTTTATTATTATCCCCATAATTTATCTTATCCAAATAGTTTTCTAACTGCTCGTAATTTATAATCATTGATTTTCTAGTAAGTTTTTGATTTAAAATCTCATAATCTATACTAAACGTTTTATAATCGTTGTTTTTTTCTAGCATTTCATTGATAGCTTCTCTAACTTGTCTTAAAGTACTATCAGAACTCCCACTATACAAACCTAAAAATAAACTTTTTATAACAAAATCAACCAATGATTTTTTCAAACAATGCTCTTGTTTTTGTGGTTTTGTCAAAATATCTACTATATCCTTAAACACCCTATTATCAAAACTACCTTTTTTAAGCGATAGTTTATATATGATGTAAGAAACCACTATCAAAGGATAGACTGATAATTGTTTTTCATTGTTGTAAAAACATGAAATTTTTAAAAACTCAGCACTAGTGATAATAACATCTTTTACTTTCTCAAAATGCTCTTTAATGCTTGGTAAAATAGAGTTAAAATTGTTGTAATTATAAGTAACCCCTTTAGCACAAAAGATAGTCAAAAACACCCTTATAATCACATCTTTATCTATATTTGATATATCTATTTCTTTTAAAAGTTTTGAAATGGTTTCTTTGTTAATATCATTATTATTTGCTATTAATGCTGAGAATAGTAAATCTGCTTTTTCTAGCTTAACCCCACCGCTATTTACTCTTACAAAGATTTGTAAGACTTCATCTAGGGTTTTATTTTTATCTATTTCATAGTAAGGTATTTCAGTCCTAGTTAACATATAGTGTAATTTTGCGATTGTTTCTTTTAGTTTTTTTCTTTTTTCTATATCAAAAACTTCTAATGAATTTTCTATCTTAAAGTTTAAATCCTTATCTAAAATCAAACCAACTCTTATATAATAATCATCATTGCATTTGATGATATCATTTTTTATATCATCTGATTTTTCTACATCCGCTTCTTTGTAGTATTTTTCTACTTCTTTTTCTGTAAAAAATTTAAATATATACTTAGGTAAATCTTCGCTTACTTCATCTTCTTCTGTGTCATTGTTTGTTTTTGAGATGTTTAGATATAGATTTTTACCGTTAAAGCTATAGCTGCTTTGTAAAGCAAAATAAATAGATGTTATACGTTGCTGTCCATCTAGTACTGCATAAAGCTCATTTACTTTTTCAATTTTTTTCGAGATTAGGTCATTTTTTTGTGATTTATCA
The DNA here is from genome assembly GCF_020137585.1 of Campylobacter sp. RM12654. Lineage (NCBI taxonomy): Bacteria > Pseudomonadati > Campylobacterota > Epsilonproteobacteria > Campylobacterales > Campylobacteraceae > Campylobacter > Campylobacter sp. RM12654. The sequence goes on along the minus strand of NZ_JACGAR010000023.1, from coordinate 2,230 downwards.
TAGCTTTTTGTAAATTCATAAAAATCAATACCGCTTGACTTTTGCTCATCTAACTCCCATAAAAGTAGCATTCCTACAGGATAGCCTTGCATTAGCGAGTCAAATAAATTTGTAATTTTTTTCTCATCATACCACCTAAAACCCCTTTGTATGTTTGGTAGTATAAATTTATTGCGTTCTATGCTCTCATATATTTTATTTAATCTATATTCTTTATTAATCATTTTTTATTCCTTTCAATATTTTTATTTTTTTATTATTTATCTTTAATCTCTATCTTAGCGATGATTACTAAGTCTTATTTATAGTATTTACTAGTTGTTTTATAAATATCCTTTCAGTTAAAATAAAATCTTTTAATTATAGCAACTAATTATAGCAACTTGAAAAGACACACTAAGTCTTTTAAGTGAGTTTTAGAAAAATATTTGTGTTTTTATGAAAGTTTTTTAAGTTTATGAAAGTTTTTAGATAAAAAAGAGTTTTAAAAGAATTTTTAAAATAAATGGAATTTATATCCGTAAATTTCGTTTGTTTGCTTTAAATAAACATTATTAAAACTAATTGAAATTCCTGTTTTAAATTCCTTTCAAAAAGTTTTGAAATATCGTTGAAATTTAAAATTTAAATGCAAGTTTCGTTTGTTGGTAGGATTTAGCCCAAACCAAACAAACGAAATTTAGTGATTATTTGCCTAGCTTATCGCAACCTTCAAACATATCTTCTTGCTCTTTTACATTACTCATATCAAAATTAGGTTTATGCGTTAAGCTAGAGCAATCATAAAACATATAGCTCATATCGGCTACATTTTTGGTATCAAAGTTTAAAGGTTGATTGAAATTTTCACAACCATCAAACATCAAGCGCATATTGGCTACATTGCTTGTATCAAAATCTAAAGGCTGATTGAAGTTTTTACACTCTCTAAACATAAAACGCATATTGGCTACATTGCTTGTATCAAAGTTTAAAGGCTGATTGAAATTTTCACAACCATCAAACATACCTTGCATATCTGTTACATTGCTTGTATCAAAGTTTAAAGCTTGGTTAAAATTAAAACAACTATCAAACATATAACTCATATTTACTACATTTTTTGTATCAAAATCTAAAGGCTGATTGAAATTTTCACAACCACCAAACATACCACTCATATCAGTTACATTATTAGTATTAAAGCTCAAAGCTTGGTTAAAATTATAACAATTCTCAAACATATAACTCATATCAGTTACATTGCTTGTATCAAAACTTAAAGGCTGATTGAAATTTTCACAACCACCAAACATCCAGTTCATATTGGTTACATTACTTGTATCAAAACTTAAAGGTTGGTTGAAGCTTTCGCAGTCACTAAACATCCAGCTCATATCAGTTACATTACTTGTATCAAAACTTAAAGGTTGGTTGAAATCTCTACACCAACTAAACATAGAGCGCATATTTGTTACATTGCTTGTATCAAAGTTTAAAACTTGGTTGAAATTTTTACATTCTCTAAACATCTCGCTCATATTAGTTACTTTTGATGTATCAAAAATTAAAACTTGGTTGAAATTTTTACATTCTCTAAACATCTCGCTCATATTAGTTACTTTTGATGTATCAAAATTTAAAACTTGGTTGAAATTAGAACAACAACTAAACATAGAGCGCATATTTGTTACATTGCTTGTATCAAAGTTTAAAACTTGGTTGAAATTTTTACATTCTCTAAACATCTCGCTCATATTAGTTACTTTGCTTGTATCAAAGCTCAAAGTTTGGTTAAAATTAAAACAATTATAAAACATCTCACTCATATCAGTTACATTACTAGTATTAAAGTTTAAAGGTTGATTGAAATTATAGCACTCAGCAAACATAGCACTCATATCAATTACACTACTAGTATTAAAGTTTAAAGACTGATTGAAGTTTTTGCACTCTCTAAACATCCAGCTCATATCAGTTACATTGCTTGTATCAAAATTTAAAGATTGATTGAAATTAGAACAATATCTAAACATACTACCCATATTAGTTACTTTACTAGTTTTAAAAAATATAGGTTGATTAAAATTAAAGCAGTTATAAAACATTCCATGCATATTTGTTACTTTTGATGTATCAAAATTTAAAGTTTGATTAAAGTTTTCGCAAGAAAAAAACATACAACTCATATCGGTTACATTTGATGTATCAAAGTTTAAAGCTTGATTGAAATTAAAGCAATCTCTAAACA
>NZ_JACGAR010000022.1:0-27756 GCF_020137585.1 Campylobacter sp. RM12654 | reverse complement strand
TGATTGAAATATCCTAATTTAGACACTTTTTAGCTAAAAATAATATTAAAAAACTAAAATAAACATTTTTTAAGGAAGTAATTATGAATATTTTATTGCTTGAAGATGATTATTTATATGCTACTAGTATTTGTGAATATTTGCAAGATTTAGGATTTAGTGTTGATGTTTTTAGTGATGGCGACTTAGCCTGTAAAACTATCGCAAATAAATTTTATCATCTTTATATACTTGATATAAAAGTAATAAATACTAATGGCTTTGATGTATTAAGTTATATAAAAAGCTTAAATATTACTAACCCTATTATGATGATGACTTCAAGAACTGATATAGCAAGTATTAAAAAAGGATATGAGCTAGGCTGCAATGAATACCTTAAAAAACCTTTTGAACTAGATGAATTAAAATATAGAATTAAAGAATTATTAAAACAATTTTTTAACACTCAAAGCAATGATACAATCACAATTTCAGGCGAGTTTGTATATGATTATATTTCTAAAAGTCTTAGCAAAAATAAAACTCTAATAGAGCTTACTAGTAAAGAAATCACATTGATTGAATATTTGTTAAGCAATAAATCAAGTTATGTAAATGTAAGCAGTATTTATGAATATGTATGGGGGGGGGCAAATGAAGAATTTGAAACCAATGGCTCAAGCGATGTAAGAGTATATGTAAAAAGAATTAGAGCAAAAACTTGCGATGATTTTATAATATCATCTAGAGGACTTGGCTATAAAATCAATGTCTAAGCAAACAATACTATTAACCCTTATAGCTTTAGTCATATCAATGTTAGCTATAAATATATTGAAATTAAGTGTAGCTAATGATAAAAACTCTACGCTATTAGAACTAGCAAGTTATATAAATAAGGATTTAAATAACTTACAAGATATAAAAATATGTATTTTCAATAATGAAGAAATTTTAAAATGCGAACTTGATATAAACTATATAAAAGATGATTTTATATATAAAACTCATAATTCTTTGCTTTATTACAAATTCCAAAAACAAATAAACAATACAACATACAATGTGGTGCTATCAAAACCTTGCGTTTATAACAAAAGCATAATCAATGCTGCTATAGTATTTGGTGGGGGAACTTTTATATTATTTGTTTTAATTTACTTAGTTTATAAAAACAATATCAAAAGTTTAATTTGGTATAAAAACACTATGAATACATTTTTTTATGATGCAATGCACGAGTTAAAAACGCCATTGGGTATAGCCTTATTAAATGCTGATATGTTAGAAAGTAATAAATATCAAAAAAGAATTAAAGCAGCACTAAATCAGATGAAAACAACATATGATGATGTAGGATTTTATATAGAAAATCCAAATGCTAAATACCCACTAAAAAATATTAATTTTTCTAATTTTTTAAAAACAAGAATTGATTTTTTTAATAGTATTGCTAGTATGAAAAGTGTGGAATTTCATTTAGAAATCACTAATGATTTATATGTATTAATCAGCGAAGTAGAGTTACTAAGAATTGTAGATAATAATATTTCAAATGCAATTAAATATACAAAAGTTAATTCTAAAATTACAATATCTTTAAACCAATCAAATGAAAAAATAATTTTTATAATACAAGATGAAGGAATTGGCATAAAAGATACAAAAAGAATTTGGCAAAGATATGCTAGAGAAGATTTGGCTAAAGGTGGATTTGGCTTAGGTCTTAATATAGTAAGAAATATTTGCAAAAAATACGATATTGTATATGAAGCATTTAATTATGAAAAAGGGGCTATTTTTAAATACTCTTTTAAATCATAATTTTTTAATTTAATCTTAATTTAAAAACTAAAAAATATAATTAATTAACTTAAAATCTTAATTTAAAGGTGCATAATGAAAAAAGTCCTCATATCACTACTCGTAATATCTAATCTTTATTCTTATGAATATGCAAATAAAGTTCATCCTTTCGGAATGTATTTTGGAACTCAAAACCATAAACAACATACAGATATAGATTTAGCTGATTGCGTTATAAATAATACAAGAAATAATGATAAAGGCAGAAGCGCTTGTTTTCAACTTTATCAAATCTTTAACATAGATGATCATTTTAATAGAACTGATGCTGAAGACGAGCAAAGAATTATTGTAAATTGGGGATTTAATTGGGATTATGCTTGGGCTAAACTAGATTATCAAAATAGCATTGTAAAAAAATTTGGCTCTTTTAAAGGCAATCAATCATCTCATCATACCGATTCAAGAAGATTTAGAGAAAATGTATTTTGCGTAAATTACGAAGATAATGCAGCGGGAACTAATTATAATCCTAATAATTACGATGATTTTATTTCTCATCAAAACTCAAAACCTAAAAAGCTAGATAGTGTAAAAAATACTGAAATTACTTTTCCAATGAAATCTTATTTTTATGATGAATCTTATATTCAAGATGTATTTAAAGAATTTGAAGTTAATACAACAGGCAAAATCATACTTTTAGCAAGTAGCAATAATGATTCAATTTTTAGCTATTTTTTAAGCGAACAATTACTAAATAATGAAAAAAACTCAAATGCTTATAGATTTGCAAATACTTATCTAGGCTATCAGCACGGCTCAAGCACAACTTCTGATAGCGAAAACGCATACAATGATTTTGTAAGATTTATGAAAAGCAAAGGTTGTAGATTAAATCCTGACCAAGGATTTGCTAGCGGAATACCTTTAACGCTAGATGAGAACGAAGTAGGTGCGACCTTAACTGATAATGCTTATTATACAAATGATGAATGTGCTAAATATTCAGAACAATTTTTCTTAAAAAATAATGCCTTGTATTCCCCTAAAGAATTTTTAAAAGGTAATGCTAAATGGGGATTTTTAAATAATCAATATTTCGCACAAAATAAATCAGGACTAAGCAAATGCTACACATTTAATATGGAATATTACGACGGATATTATTTTTCTAGCAATGGATATTACAATGAAAAAAGTCAGTGGAAATCAAACGAGTATAAAACCTATGATATAAAAGCTTTAAGGCTTAGGAATTTCGTTTATAACAACAATCAATCACTTGCAAACGCTAAATATATTCAAAGATTTTCTCCTTACATAGATACAACACAAGAAAGAAGTATTTATAGTATTCATAAAACTAGAGATGGAGCAATAGGCGAAAAAGCAATATATAAAGAAATCAAAAATTCAAAAGATTGTATAATCAAAGTTGCACCTGGATTATTTGATATACGAAAAGAATGTAAGAATTCAAAATACAAACAAAACGGCATAAGAGAAAGAGCTGGAATTATGCCTAAAGATATAGGTAATAAAGAAAATATAAGCACAAAAATCTTTAGCCTACATTTAAGACCAACTTCATTAAAAGAAGAATATAAATACTATAAAGATAATATGAAAAAATACACGGCAAGTCCAGGGGATTTATACGCTCATTTAAAAAATCCAAAATATTTTACATCTACAGATATTGTAAATTGGGGTAAAAATTATGGAGATGGTAAATTCCCTGCTGATACAATTGTAGGCATTTATAAAAATAAGCCTGAAATTAATGCTAATTTTAAATTCTTATTCTATCCTGACGCAAATAGCACTAAATTTAGTTTAATTTCAAAAGATTTAAATCCAGCAGGCAGTGCAAAAGTAGGAGATAAAACATATCCTATATTTAATAAAATTCCTGAAGTTCATATAACTCCATTTTATAATGGTCAAAACTTAGAAAAAAGATATGATTATAAAAAGACTAAAGATGGAAATTATATAAAATGTTGTGATAAAGATTTAAGCAAATATTATGTAGATTTAAGAGTTCAAATTAGCACTTTAGCAAAAAATGGAAATGATTACACTATAAAATCAAAGCAACCAAGTGTGATTTATTATGAATTAGATTTAGATTACGCTAATTCAGAAAACTTAGAATACTTCATAAGAGAACTTAGCTTTAAATTAAAAGAACCATCGTTAATAGAAATTACAACAGAAAGAATTTACGATAACGACAAAAGACCTATGTTTGAAGTAGATAGTAAAAATATCATAAAGGGCGTTAGTGAGACTGCAGCATTTATTTTAACAGATGAAGAAATAGTGCAAAAACAACACTATTTTGGAAGTATTTGGAAAATACTAAATAGAAAACCTAGTCTAGGAGAAGATTTAAGACCTAGCATTAAAGACTTAAATGATAAAAAAGCAAAAATAGCTAATGATACATATACAAGAATGGTTGGAGATAATGTATATATAGGTTTTGTTCATGCAGCTGATAAAACTAGAATTAGTTTCTTTTCTAATACTGCAAGTGTAAATCACGATGATGGAAGAGCTACTAAGGTTTTAATATACGATAAAGATGATTTTAGAGTAAATCCTGATAATCAAATGATGGGAGATTTTATAATTGAATTTATCAATATAACTCCAGGTCGCCACGATATTTGCTATACTCAAAAAGATATGCAAGGTAAATTATTAACCCCTACTCCAATATGCAAAAACTTTATGGTAAGACCAGCTGAAATAAAAATAAATGATTTTGTTACTAAAGCAGGAGAAGGATTAAAAAAACCTTTACCAACTACCCTTAAAGCAAGTGTATTAGATACCCAAGATAGAAAATTAAGTATTAATTCAAATATAGGAATTAAAGAAGCTAAATTAAAAGTTACAAATAGCAAAGGTAGTTTTTATACATTTGATTTAGAAACAAGTGCTTATAACAAAATTAGCCAACTAAATCCTATTAATTTTAAACGCAATAATAAAGATTATAGTTTTGATATGGTAATTGCTTATCCTTTTGCTGGAAGTGGAATTATTGAGTTTAAAGACAATGATTTTGTAGGAAGTGATATTGCTAATAAAAAATGTGAAAATACTGGATTTTCAAATACAATCAACGCTAATGGAAAAATATCTTGTCATATATTAATTAAGCCTATTAATGCTGATTTTACTAGCTCATCTACTACGAATTTAAATAATATAAAAACATCTGATGGTTTATCTGATGCTGTTTTATTTTCTGATGAAGTTGTAGGACAAAGCGAAGCTGATTTGGGTAAATGTTCTGGTATAAATTGTGATTTTACACATTCACTAAATATACCTGTAAATATAGAAAATAAAGGCTCAAGTTCTGCTAATAGTTTAGAATATGTATATAAGTATTTTCCTAGCGATATTGATATAGATTTTGATTTAAATTTCTTAGATAATAACGATACTCAAGCTAGTAGTAGATATAGAATTTATACAAATAAATTAAGTATTAAAAATATGAATATCACAAATCAAAAAATCAAAATGACTTTAAGCGCTAGCAATACTACACTAAATGCGATTTTTGATTCAAAAATGCAAAATTTAGATAACGAAGTCAATAAAAATTTAAATACTCTAAGTAGCGTTGCTAAAAAATACGAAGCAAGTCCTGATGATTTAGAATTTATTACAAAAATAGGCTATACGAAATTCCAAAAAACAAATGACTTAGCACCTAGTAAAGACATTTTAAATAAGCCTGATGTAAATGAATTTAATCTTGATACTACAAGTAGCATAACAATAGATAAAGGAACTCCTGTTAATTTTACAAAAAATTATCCATTTATTTTTGCTTATGCAATGTATAAAGATACTAAAGCAGATGCGGGTAAAAAATATAAAAAATTATTACCGAGTGATTTAAAATTAAAATATATAAATACAACTGGTAAAATTAGCGAATTATACACAAGCACAACTACTAGCGGGCATTATTATCTAAAACCAATTGCTGATATTATTAATAATATTTCTTTTACAAGTGATTATAATTCTAATATCAAAAAACTTACCGATGGAAGTATTGAACTTGAATTATCAAGTGATAAAAAAACTAATGAATATATAAAAGATTTAATTAGAATGCACTCAAATAGCGAAATTAGTGCAAAAGAAAGCTTTAGCGTAGAATACACTAAATAATTTTTTAGGAATTTAAAATAAATCAAATTATTTTAAATTCCTTTTAATTTTTAATATAAAAATGCCTTTTTATAATTCTTACTATTTTTTAAGTTTGTATGTTTATAATTTTAGCTTTATTTTTTACAAGGAGATTTTTTGGACCCCAGTTATACGGCATTAATGCTGTTTTTAGCATTGTTTTGTGTTTTTTTAAATGGATTTTTTGTATTATCTGAGTTTAGTATTGTCAAGATTAGAAAAAGTAAGTTAGAAGAATTTGTAAATCAAAAAAGAGCTAATTCAAAACTAGCTTTGGAAATGTATAAAAATTTAGATACTTATTTATCAGCTACTCAATTAGGTATTACTTTAAGTTCTTTGGCTCTTGGTTGGTTAGGAGAAAGTTCTGTCGCTGTTTTATTAAATAAAATTCTATCAAGCTTTGATGTAAATCCTATAGCAATACATAGTATTTCTGTTGCTATTTCTTTTATATTAATTACACTACTTCATGTAGTTTTAGGAGAAATTGTTCCAAAAAGTATAGCAATTGCAAAAACTGAAAGCATAGTTTTATGGATAGCAAGACCACTTTATTTATTTAGAATAATTTTTGCACCTTTCATAATTACATTTGATTTCTTATCTTTATCTATATTAAAAATATTAAGAATAAAAACAAACGAGCACGCAGCTCACTCTGAAGAAGAAATTAAATTCATAGCAAGCGAAAGTCAAAAAAGTGGCGTTTTAGATGAATTTGAAACCGAACTTATACAAAATGCTGTTGATTTTAGTGATATTGTAGCAAAAGAAATAATGACTCCTAGAAGAGATATGATTTGCTTAAATAAAGTTAATTCATACGAAGAAAATATAAAAATAGTTCATGATTATAAACACACTAGATTTCCTTTTATAGATGCTAGTAAAGACAATGTTTTAGGTATGATTCATATTAGAGATTTATTAGATAATCAAAATAAAGATTTAAATGAATGTGTAAGAAAAGTTCTATTTGTTCCAGAAAATATTAGTATTTCAAAGGTTCTTGTTCAAATGAATAAAGAGCAAATTCATACAGCCATAGTAATTGATGAATATGGTGGAACAGCTGGGCTTTTAACTATGGAAGACATTATTGAAGAACTTGTTGGAGATATAAACGATGAGCATGATAAAAAAGAACAAGATTTCAGAAAAATTAACGATAATGTTTATATAGTAAATGGAAGACTAGATATTGAAAGTGTTGAAGAAATTCTAGATATTAAATATGATGATGAATTAGAAGAACTTACAATTGGTGGTTATGTCTTTAATCGTTTAGGACATGTTCCAAGTGAAAAAGAAAGATGTGAAGATGAGCATTGTTATTATGAAATAAAACAAATGCAATCAAATAGTATAAAATACTTAAAAATAATCAAAAAAACAAAGGAAAAACTATGAATAAATATAGATTAATTACTAGAAGTGATATGGATGGACTTGTATGTGCTGTTTTGCTTAAACATATGGATTTAATAAGTGATATTAAATTCGTTCATCCAAAAGATATGCAAGATGGAACAATAGAAATTACAAATAATGATATTGTTACAAACTTACCATATTGTCCTAATGCTTATTTAGTGTTTGACCATCACGAAAGCGAAAGTATTAGAAACGGAAAAGCAGATAATCATATAATTATTCCAGATGCACCAAGTGCTGCTAGAGTTGTTTATGATTATTATGAAAAACAAGGCGTAAAATTTCCTGAAGAATGGCACGATATGATGGTAGCTGTTGATAAAGCAGATAGCGCTCAATTTTTAATGGAAGATGTACTTGAGCCTAAAGGTTGGGAATTCTTAAGCTTTTTAATGGATAGTAGAACTGGACTTGGTAGATTTCACGATTTCAGAATAAGCAATTATAACCTTATGATGGATTTAATTGATTATTGTAAAAATCATAAAATTGATGATATTATGAAATTACCTGATGTAGTAGAAAGAAGCGATTTATACATTAAATACGAAAAAGAATTTAAAGAACAACTAAAAAGATGCTCTAAAGTTTATAAAAACCTTGTTGTTTTAGATTTAAGCAAAGAAGAAATCATTTATCCAGGTAATCGCTTTATGATTTATGCACTTTATCCTGAATGCAATATATCAATTCATAAAATCTTAGGATTTAGAGGTCAAAATATGGTTTATGCGACAGGTAAAAGTATATTTAATAGAACTAGCAAAACAAACATAGGTGAGCTAATGTTAAAATACGGCGGTGGCGGACACGAAGCTGCTGGGACTTGTCAAGTTGCTCACGAAAATGCAGATATTGTATTAAATGAATTAATCGCTAAAATTAACGCTGATGGTTAATCTTTCTTACTCGTTTTAAATTCTTATATTTAAAACGAGTTTTCTAATAAAAATCAAAAAAATATAAAAACTATAAAAAATAAAATCGGAAAAATTATTTGAAGTTATGAAATGGTGCTTAGGGGGAGACTCGAACTCCCGACCTCCGGCTTATGAGACCAGCGCTCTAGCCAGCTGAGCTACCTAAGCGTGAATAAAAAAAGCAAATTATATATATTTTTGCTTAAAATTTTATAAAATTAAAAATATTTCTAATAAATTGCGTATTAAACTTGCTAACTATGCTATTTAAAAACTAATTTTGCTATATTTTTACACAAATACTAATATTTTTTTTGTTTTTTAGCTAAATATTGTTTTTTTATTGTAAAATAGGGCTTTTAATCAATATTAAGGAGTTTTAGATGACTAAAGCAGATTTTATTTCATTAGTTGCTGAAAAAGCAGAAATTACTAAAAAAGATGCTACAACTGCAGTAAATGCTGTATTTGAAGCACTAGCTGAGTCTTTAGAAAAAGGCGAATCAATTCCATTTAATGGTTTTGGAACTTTCTCAACAACTGATAGAGCAGAAAGAACAGCAAGAGTTCCAAGCACAGGTAAAGAAATTAAAGTTCCAGCAACTAAAGTTGTTAAATTCAAAGTTAGCAGCGTGTTAAAAGAAAAAGTTGCTGCAACAGCTTGCAAAACTGGTAAATGCGGTAAGAAAAAGAAATAATTACCCAATTTAGTGGCGTTTTTAAATGCCACTAAATATATATTTTTTTAGTATAAATACTCAACGCTTTTAATTCTTTTTTACCAATTTTATAATAAATATATTTTAGGTAATTTTTAATATCTTTATTGCTAATTTTTCTTGTATTTGAATAATAATCTAAAATATAATTAGGTATTTTTATTCTTTGATTTGCAGTTAGATTTTTTCTTATAAAAGGTTTTAAAATTCTTGTTGCACTATTATGATTTTTAATACTTGAAAACCTTGCAAACATAAAAGGTAATTTAGTTAATTCATACCATTTTTCACACATATCAATGTATTTTTCTTTATTATTTACATATTCTTTTAATGCCTTATCTCCAATAATTACTTTACCATTTAATTTTAAAACCTTAGCTAAAGCATTTGAAGTGGCTGATTCTTTATCATTTTGTGCGTTTGAGTTCTTTTCAACTAATACACTTAATACCTTTTTGTTAGCGCAAATTCCTATATTTAAATTCTTATATTTTGACCTTTTACTTTCAATACTAGAAATAATTGCGCAATCTAATCTTTTTTCTTTCAATGCTTTATTTAATTTTGCAGGAACATCTTTTTTATACTCTATGCTTTTTTTTACATAGCTTGGTAATTTTGAGCTTTTTAAATAAAAATGCAGTGGTAATAAATTAATATAATCAATCTTTCCGAATATCATTTTTACTCCTAAATAAAAATAAAAATGCCACTAATATAACTAAATAATGCAATGTTTCAGGAATTTTCACACTTAAAGAATAATGAAATGCCGCTAGTAAAAACACAAAATTAGAATAATTTAAATACTTTTTATAAAACATTAAAATCATAAAAATAAATGCAATTAATCCTAAAAGATTTCTTATTGCAATAGTATTTGTAAATAATATTTTTATATTAAATTGATTATCTACTATAACAAAATTTAAAAAATGCAATATTGCAAAAAATCCAGCTAATTTACCAAAAAACTTTATAAAAACTAAGAATTTATTAGGTAAAGCAATACTTAAAAATAAAGATATTAAAGCAAGTTGCCCACTTGCTTTATAAATATCTTTTACATAATCATATCCTAATAAAACAGATGATATAAAATACCCAAAAGACGCTAAAACTAAAAGAATTTTAATTGCAATAATCATTAAAAATTCTTTCTTAAATCTAAATCTTTATATAAATACCCAACTTCTTCTTCATAACCATTAAATAATTGAGTATCTTCTTTAAAAAAGCTACCTAAAACCCTATGCGATGCTTGAGACCATCTAGGATGTGGGACATTTGGATTAACATTTGCATAAAAGCCGTATTCATTCGGATTGTATTTTTCCCAAGAGCTAACAGGTTGTTCTTTAGTAAATTCAATTTTAGCAATTGATTTAATATATTTAAAACCATATTTCCAAGGAACAACTAAGCGAATTGGAGCTCCATTTTGAGCTTTTAATTTTTCTTTATAAAGTCCTGTTGCAAGTAATGTTAGCGGGTGCATTGCTTCATCTAATCTTAATCCTTCTACATAAGGATAATCTAATACTCCATTAAATCTTTGATCAGGAAAAATATCAGGGTCATATAAACTTGTAAATTTAACAAATTTTGCTTCACTTGTTGGCTTTGCAAGATTAATCAATTCTCTTAATTCAAATCCTTGCCAAGGTAAATTCATACTCCAAGCTTCTACGCAGCGTAGTTTATAAACCCTTTCAACAATTTTAAAAGCTGATAAATCAGTTAAGGTCATTGGGTTTTCACACAAACCACCTATCTCAATTGAAATAGCTTTATCATTTAAGCTTGATTTACTAGCTAATCTTACGCATTCGCTTTTATTCGTGCTAAACTCATAAAAATTAACATAATTATAAGCATATTCACTATCACTTGGAACTAAATCAAGATTAGTTTTTGCTAATTCTTCAGCTATTGCTTGGCTTGAAACTATAGTTCCTGCACCTAATTTTAAAAAATTTCTTCTATTTAAATAATAATTTTTATCTGTTACCATTTTTTCTCCTTATTAATTTTTAATTCTAGGTAAAAAAAATAAATACTTATTATGAAAAATCTGTTAAACTTCGCAAAATTTAATTTAAAGGAAAAAGTATGGCAATTAAAGCTGATTACATCTGGATGGATGGACAAATTATTAACTTTGCTGATGCAAAAGTTCATTTTTTAACTCACTCATTACATTATGCTAACGCAGTATTTGAAGGAACAAGAGCGTATAAAACAGAAAATGGTATGGCTATTTTTAGATTGCAAGATCACACTAAAAGATTATTAGAAAGTGCAAAAATCACTGCAATTACTCCACCATTTTCGCAAAAAGAATTAGAAGATGCCCAAATTGAGTTATTAAGACGCAATAATTTTAATTCAAATACATATATTCGCCCTTTAATTTTCTTAGGCGATGGTATTATGGGAATTTATCATGCAAAAGCTCCTGTTAGAGTAGGTATTGCAGCTTGGGAATGGGGTGCTTATTTAGGAGAAGATGGACTTAATAAAGGTATTAAAGTATGTTGTTCATCATTAATGAGAAATAGCACAAAAGCAAATTTCAATAAAGCAAAAGCAAGTGCAAACTATCTAAACTCAATGATGGCTAAATATGAAGCTATTAATTCAGGTTTTGAAGAAGCTTTAATGTGTGATGAAGAAGGATTTATAGCAGAAGGCACAGGCGAGTGCTTTTTCATGGTTAAAAATGGCGTATTAATCACTCCACCAAATGATTATGCTCTAAAATCAATCACTCAAGATTCTGTTTTAAAAATTGCAAAAGATTTAGGTATTAGTGTAGAAAGAAGAAGAATTAGTAGAGATGAAGTTTATGTTTGTGATGAAGCATTCTTTACAGGAACAGCAGCTGAAATTACTCCTATTAATTCACTAGATCATAGAGTAATAGGAAATGGGGCTCGTGGAGAAATTACTAAAAAAATCCAAGATGCTTTCTTTGATATAGTATATGGAAGAAATGAAAAATACGCTTCTTGGCTAACTTATATTTAATTTTTTAGAGCGAATTATCGCTCTAAACTTTATAATATATAGAATCTAAAATAAGAATTTGATTTTAACTTTTAATTTTATTAACAATAAGACTATCTTTTATAAAATCTTTTTTCTAATTATAAACTTATACAATGTAAAATGCTTTCTTTATCAATTAACAAGGAGTATAAATGCCAGCAGATTTGAATGATTATTTCAATAAAAACAAAAAAAATGACAATAAAAAAACAGATTTTAATATTGATTTTAATTTTAAAGGTTTTGGTAAATTTAACGGAGTAATAATTGCAGCTGTTGTTATATTTTTAATAGTAGTAATAGCTAAGCCATTTGTAGTTGTAAATTCAGGACAAGTAGGTATTAGATCAACTACTGGTAAGTATGATCCGATAGCTCTTCAACCTGGTTTTCACTTTATAATCCCGTATTTTCAAAAAGTTTTAATTGTAGATACTAAAGTAAGACAAATAAATTATGCTAGCGTTGAAGGTGCGAGTGAAAGAACTTATGGTAGAGAAAGCATAATCAATAAAGAATCAATCACGGTTGTTGATGCTAGAAACTTGCCTGTATCAGTAGATATAACAGTGCAATATCGCTTAGATGCAAGCAATGCACCTCAAACTATAGCTCAATGGGGACTTGATTGGGAAAATAAAATTATAGACCCTGTTATTTTAGAAGTTGTAAGAAGTGTGGTTGGAAAATATACAGCTGAAGAATTACCTATAAAGCGTAATGAAATCGCTGCTTCAATTGAACTTGAATCAAGAAAAAGCATAGACGCTCAAGATAATAAACCTGTATTACTTGAGAGTGTAAAACTTCGTGGAATAATACTGCCAACGAATGTTAAAGAACAAATTGAAAAAGTTCAAATAGCTAAACAAGAAGCAGAAAGAACAAAATATGAAGTTGAGCGTGCAAATCAAGAAGCACTTAAAAAAGCTGCACTTGCAGAAGGTATAGCAAAAGCTGCGATTATTGAAGCACAAGGTAAAGCAGATGCACAAAAAATAGAAGCAGATGCACAAGCTTATGCAAATAGAGAAATCGCAAAAAGTATAAGTAAAGAATTATTAGAATTAAAGCAAATTGAAACCCAAAAAGAATTTAACGAAGCTTTAAAGGTTAATAATGATGCTAAGATTTTCTTAACACCTGGCGGAGCTGTGCCTAATATTTGGCTAGATAATGCAAGCACAAAAAAGACAACCAGCCTTAATAATTAATGCAAAAATTATTAGATACTATTCATTTTTATCTAGCGAATTTCTATGCCCAAGATTTAATTCTTCTTGGGCTTTGTTTTTTATTTTTCATAGTAATTTTAATTCTTGCGATTTTTTTAAGAAAATTTCCAACTTTCTCAATATTTTTAATCATAGTAGGTATTGTTTTAGAATTTGTATTGTTTTTTATTGGAGAAAACTATATAAATGCTACATATCGTCCAGCAGAACTTGAAATAATCAAAAATGATAAATTAATTTTCAGCGATAATATATATTTAGATTTTAAATTACATAACAAATCTCAAAGAGATTTTAAAATATGCAAAATTAAATTCAATATAAAAAAAATCAGCAAAAATAACTTAGAACTAATCAAAAATACCTTAAAACCATTAAAAACAACAGAAATTATTTTAAAAGATATTCCAAAAAATTCATACGAAAAATCTTATTTATTAATACCTAGTAATGTTAAAAAATATACAATTGATACTTTAATTACTTGTTTTTAGGAGATATTTATGTATTTATCGCAATTTCATATCTTTGTAATATTTGCAGCTTTTGTAGTTTATATATTTTCACAATTTTTAATTATTTATTTTTTTAAAGAAAAAAATAAGCTTTATACCTTTTCTTTTACACTCATAATTTTTGTATTGATTTTTGGATATTCAACTCTTCTTACCATAGATAGCTTTTTAAAAAGTGTAGAATTAAGAAATCAAAAAGACTATAAATCAGCAAATGAAGTAGTAATTAGTGGCCAAATATATAATAATGGAAAAGTCCCTGTAAAAACCTGTGAATTAAATATAGGAATAATAAACCTTGGTATCAAAAAAGTAGATGGAAGTATATTTGATTTAAGCAAAGGCTTTGACCCATTAAAACTTAATAAAATTCGCAATTTTTACTCTCACGATTTTAAAATAGAAGGGATTATCAATGAAAACGCATCAAAAAGCTTTAAAGTAAGTGTCCCTTATCCAAAACATTTTGAAGATTATAAATTAAGATATATTTTAAATTGCAAGTAAATATTTCAAATTCTAGATAAATCTTAGAATTTGAAATAATATTAAAAGTATTCTAAAATATATATGTAAAATCACCTTTGTTTGTAAATATTGTAATTTCTAAAACTTCAGAACATTTGCTTATAGAAAATTTTGCAGTTTTACCGAATTTCATAGGTAACTTATAATCATAATAGTAGTTTCCTTGAGCTTGTTCCTTAGCTTTTTTACAAGATCTAATATATTTTTGATTTCCTTTTTCTAGTATATTAAACCAAATATTATAAAAATATTTATCATCTCCACTCAACTCCAGCCATTTTATTAATGCCTTACAATCACCTAGATAAGCACAAAATTAGGGTAAATATCTAATAATTTTTATAATATGTTTTAGCCAGAATTTCTACTGATATAACATTATTACCAATATATGAGCCGTAATTCATATTTTGAACCTCACAAGCACCACGATTTGCTGTAATTTTTGTAATTTCTATATCATCTTTAGCTGTCATAATTAAATATCTTGTTGTTTCGTAATGTTTAGTCAAAAAATTTTCTTCAGTCTTATCTTAAATGCTAACCTTGAATATATATTGATTAATTTTATTGACTTCAATGATCTTATTATTTATTTCATTATTAGCATTATTTTCTTTTGCTTTATCATCAGAACAAGCAATAATAAATAATGCTGTAACATAATATAAACTAACAATTATTTTTAATATTCATCTAGCGCTTCATCGTATATTTTTTGCTCATCATTATTTATACCATTTTGAGCTTTTAAAATTTCATCACGTAATGCAGTAGGACTTGACATAAAGGGCAAGCAAAAACCACCTATTCCGTAACCATGAAAGGCTAAAGCGCCACATCTAAAAATACTTCCAATAACACTTTGTTTTACGTCAATAGTTGCAATTCTTTTAAGATCTGTAATGGTTGAATCTTGAAAAATAATGCCTGTTTTTATTAACATTCTTTTATTTGTTATGATTATTAAAGATGATTTTACTTTACATAACCAATACAACATAGATAGAACAACAATTAATGTTGCACAAAGCATACCTAACAATAAGTGAGTTTGAGATAAAGTTATGTTTTTAAATACAGCAAATGTTAAGGTTATAGCAATACCTGTAACCATACTGCTTCCTAATACTCTAGTTATTATGTCAAATTGACTATTGCAACGGCTTATATATTTAAATACTTGTATCCATAAAGGAATTAAGAAAATATTTAATTCAATACATAATAAAATTTTTATCAATTCTAAGTCTATATCTGTTTTAATACCATAAAAACCATAAACCATCCACATAGCAAAAACTAAAAACAATAAACATAAGCGTGTAAACCAAGATATCCAAGCACTATCAACTTCTTTATATTTTCTAGAATAGACATAACAGTCAAAAAAAGCTTTAAAACTTCCACGTTTTTTATAGATGATTTTTTCATCAGGTAAAATTTTCATTAAAACTCCTTAAATAAAATTAAGGCAGTATTTTACCCCCCCCCTATCTTAAACAAGACTTAAAATAAATATATTTTAACAAATTTATTTCTATCCTATAATCAAATACAAATTTCTTAGAATTTATAAATATTATTTTTATATTTTTTATACTTGTAACAAATTATATCAATGCTAATATGTTGATTAAATATATAATGATAGTTCAATAATTATTGTTAAGTAATATAATTAAAAGAAATTTTATGAGTTTTAATGACAAAATATGATATTTCGGCAAGAATTTAATTAAAAATTTTAGTTTTTAAAATCCTAATTAAAATTCTTATAATTTTATAAATTATATCTATATTTGCAGCCAAAAAAATCAAAACAAGGCTCTTCATCAATAGCTCTATTGGTATTGCCACAATTGTCTATTTCTATGCTAGATTTTAATTGATGAGTTATGTTAGCACTATCCGTTCTGGTATATAAAAACTCTAAATATCCATTATTTATCTTAAATCCTTCATTAAAAAATACAATATCAAAACTATAAGGAGTAGATAAAAATAATGGTTTTTTTAATAGTTTTGGTAAGTTTGCTAAATAATTTTTAGTGTTTATTTTGTGTTGTTGTAATTTTTCTAAATCAAATAATTTTAAATCATTAAATTCCTTAACCTCATCAAGGGTATAAAAATAAACTCTGTCTTTTTCATACTTATTAGCTATATTTTTATAATAAACTATAGTTTTATCTAAAAAATCATTAGTAGCTATTCTTAAAAGCTCGTCTTTACTTAAAATCTTATTTTCTTTTACACAATATCCTTTCAAGTCTTTTTCATAATTGCTTTTAAAAACATAACTAAAATTATTAAAACTAGAATAATCAACCACAGGTCTAATAAAAAACATTTCAAAACTAATAATTATTAGGCTAATGGTTAAAAAAGTTTTGAATTTTAGTTTTTTTATTTTTTTGATAAATAATAAAAATAAGATTGTAAAAATCGTTAAAGATATTAAAGGATAAGTAATATCAAAGCGTTTAAAAGCTTTCCATACTAAATATACAAATTCTGGAAAACCATTGATTATAAGTATAAATGCAAATAAAATAAAAATTATTATGCAATATATAACAAACATAATTGCACCCCATTTTAAATCATGGGGAGCTTTTTATCTATCATCGTCAAGTTTAAAATTATTAACAAAATCAGCATTATTAATAGTTTCAACACTTCTTCCGCCAAAACCTATATGAGATTGCGGAATTTCTTCTAGCATTACCACTATTCTCTCACGCTTTTTGCCTAATTTTGTTTCAAAATAATTTGTTAAATCACTTATTATTTCTTCGCATTTTTCTTTATTTGGCATTGGTGCTGCTAATTTTACATTAATTATTGGCATTTATTCTCCTTTGTAGATTTTTTTAAGATTGCTTATTTTAGCAGATGAATTTAACATTAAAAAATCAGCTATTATAAAACTTAGCATAGCTTTTAAGACAACAGCTCCACGAACACCTACGCAAGGATCGTGCCTTCCATAAATTGCATCTTTTATTAGACTAAAATCTTTATTTAACATAGTTTGTTCTTTAAAAATTGATGGAGTTGGCTTAAAATGAGCTTTAATATAAATACTCTCTCCTGTGCTAATTCCACCGATAATTCCACCACTAAAATTATGTCTAGTATGTAAAAATAAAGGCTTATTAATATTAGTTTTTGCTACTTTAAATGACTTAAAATTAGGGCTTTGTTTTAAAATAGAGCTATTTTGATTTTGCATTAATTCATCATTGCTAACACCTAAAATCTCATCATTTGCAAAAGAGCCATTCATTGAGCTAAGCTTTCTTCCTGCTCCAATTTCAACACATTTTACAGCATTTAATCCCATAAACGCACTAGCAATTCTAGCATCTAATTTATCATAAAGCCCATCTCCAAGCCCTGCCATTACGCCAAATGCTGCTACGCTAACACTTGCACCTACGCTATCATTATTATTTTTTGCCTTTGTGATTTCATCTTTAAATAATTCTTTAAATAAATCATCACCTAAAGCATTAAAATCTTTTTCTAAAGCCCTTTTATACTCTTCTTCGCTGAATTTAAACTCATCTAAACTAACACCACCTACCCCACAAATACTAGCATAAGTTCTAATGTTAAATTCTTTTAATATTAAATCAGCAAAAGCACCTGCAATAACCCTTGCTACGCTTTCTCTAGCACTACTTCTACCACCGCCACGATAATCAAAATGCTCGTATTTTGCATAATATGTAAAATCAGCGTGTGCAGGGCGTAAATGCTCTTTATAATCTTTACTTCTTGTATTATTATTTTCTACTAGCACACAAATTGGAGCACCTGTGCTAATATCATTAAATACTCCACTAATAATATTAACTTCATCAGCTTCTTTTCTAGGAGTGCTAAACGCTCCACCACCTTGTCTTAATTTAAGCAAGGAATTTATATAATCAGTATCAATTCTAACCCCTGCAGGATAGTTATCAATAACCACTCCAATTGCTTTTCCGTGACTTTCTCCAAAAGTGCTAAATTTTAAAAATGTTCCAAAACTATTCATCTTCTAACTTCTCTAACGCTAATTTAGCAGCACTTTGCTCTGCTTCTTTTTTGCTATTACCCATTGCTTTTGTAAATAATTCATCATTTAAAAAAAGCCCTATTTCAAATTCTTTTTTATGATCAGGCCCTTTTGTATGTAAAATCCTATATTCAGGAGTTTGAGCCATTATTGCTTGGGTTTTTTCTTGTAATTTTGTTTTATAGTCTTTAATTAATTCTATATCAATCTTAGGAAAAACTTCATTTAATATCTTAGAGCCAACAGCACAAGCAATCTCATATCCACTTTCTAAATAAATTGCACCTATTATTGCTTCGTAAGCATCTGATAATAAGCTTGGTTTTTTTCTTCCGCCGTTATTTTCTTCAGATACTGATAATTGCAAAAACTCTCCAATTTCAAGATAACTAGCAATTTTTGCAAAAGACTTTTCATTCACCAAAGCTGCTCTTAATTTGCTTAAATCCCCTTCACTATAACGAGAAAAATCCTTGTATAAAATATTTGCTACTATCAAATCAAGCACAGCATCGCCTAAAAACTCAAGCCTTTCATTATGAGTTTTGCTAAAACTTTTATGAGTTAGAGCCTGATTTAATAGGGTTTCGTTTTTAAATTTATATCCTAGTTTTTCTTCAATTTTATGATATTTTGAAATTCTTTTTTCTAGCACTACATTAGCATTTATAGTGTTATTTTCATACTCAAGTGCCATACTTCTAGCTAGTTCATCACACATTTCATTGTATTTATCACCATTATGAGCTTTAACCCAAATTGCATTAATATCGTGGATTTTGCTAACTTCTAAATAACTCTTCCATAATTCAACATTTTTTTTGCCTTTAAAATCAGTCTTAACCCAACCACTAAGCCATTCATTAATACCCTTAACTACATATTGACTATCGCTATATAAATCAATCTTGCAAGGTTCTTTTAAGCTTTTTAAAGCGTTAATACAGGCACTTAATTCCATAATATTATTGGTTGTAAGCTTATCTCCACCACTATCTTTAATGATTAAATCATTATCTATAATAATCCAAGCCCAACCCCCTGCTCCAGGATTTTTAAGGCAACTCCCATCAGTATAAATCGTTAATTTTTTCATATCCTTATCCTTAAATTAGCTTGCATTGTATCACACTTAAAACACTGCGAACAAAACGGAGTGTAAAAAATAGATTGTGAAGAGCAATTTTTACATAAATAAAATTGACTGATATTATTTGGATTTATTGTTTCATCATCAATTTTAATTTCTTTAAAACTTTTAGTATTAAAGCTTTTATAATTATTTATAAATTCTAAATCTTTTTCATAATCTCCTAAAACGCACAAACATTTATAAACTTCTTTGCATTCATTGATTTCGTTTAATTTAAAATGAATATATCCAAGACATAATAGTGCTAATTCATCTCTAGCACGAGATTTTAAAATCTTTAATAAATTTTGTTTAGCATCGTTTAATAATCCAAGCCTTAAATCACAAACAGATAATAAGTATAATAAATCTTTATCATTTGCAAATTCATTTAATAAATTAATCAAAACATATTTGCACTCTAAAAACATTGAAGCTTTAAAAAATCCATTAGCTAAATTAAGCCTTTCATCAAAACTTAAACTACTTAAATACTTAGGCTCAATTGCATTAAAATTAGCAAGATATTTTTTGATATTTTTATTAGTTTGATTTTCTTTTAAACTTGCAAAAATTATTTGAGCTAAAGCAATAATTAAAACAAGGCTAATTAAAACTAAAATTCCAAAAATAGGATTTCTATAATAGCTAAGTATTAAATCCACTAATATCCTTTAAATAAAATTAATTAATTATACATATAATACTTTTATGATTACAAACGAGAGCATTCAAAGATTAAAAGATAGCATTAACATTGTTGATTTGATTTCAAACTACATTCCCGTGCATAAAAATGGTGCGAATTATATGTGCGTATGTCCGTTTCACGCTGATAAAAATCCTAGTATGGCTGTTCGTGAAAATGAAGGATATTTTCACTGCTTTGGGTGTGGGGCGAATGGTGATGCTATTAGCTTTATGCAAAAATATCATAATTTAGAATTTATAGAAGCAGTAAAAGAATTAGCAAATATTTATGGCTTTATTTTAGAAGATGATAAAAAAACAAAAATTATTCAAAACAACGACGCTTGTAAAATACTCAACGAATATTATATAAGTGAATTAAATATCCGTGGGAATTTGATTGCCTATCTTGAAAAGCGAAAAATCACAAGGGATTTAAGAATTAAGTTTAATCTTGGCTACGCACCAAGTGCAAATGATACTTTAAGGATTTTGCAAAAATCAAATATAGCTTTAGAACAAGCATTAATAGAAGGGGTAGTTAAAAAAAACGATAATGGAATTTATCCATCTTTTATAGAAAGAATTACCTTTCCAATCTACGATAATACAGGTTATTTAGTAGGTTTTGGAGGACGCACATTAAATCCACAAAATCCTGCAAAATATGTAAATTCTCCCGCTTCAAAACTATTTGATAAAAGTAGTATATTTTACGCTTATCATCTAGCAAAAAATGATATTAATAAACACAAAAGAATGATAATTTGCGAAGGCTATATGGATACAATAAGTCTTCATAAAGCAGGACTTACATATTCAGTAGCAGTGCTAGGAACTGCACTAACAGAGCAACATTTAAAATTAATTAAAAAAGATTGTTTTGTATCTTTATGCTTTGATAAAGATGCAGCGGGAAATGCAGCTGCTTTTAAAGCGGGAGTTTTATTGAGTAAATTTGGCTACAACGCCGAAGTAATAAGGCTAAAAACATATAAAGACCCAGGCGAATACATTGAAAATAATGAAGAATTAAAGCTAAAAACCGAACTAAATAATACTATTAATATAATTAGTTTTTGTATTGAATATATATTTAAAAAAGAATTGAATTTAGATTATATAGACAAATTAAGCATAAGCAAAATTGAGCCATTTTTAATCAAACAAGCATATTCAGCCGTGCTAAATTACACCAATACTATTGATAAATTTTTAGCCAATACTCATCTTAAAATATTTTGCGAAAATTATGGGCTTGATTTTGATTTATTAAACGGAATAAAAGCAAAAGTAATAGATAAAAAACCACAAGCTAAACAAACTCAAAGCAATTCTTTAGAAGATGCGATAATTTATTTTTTAGCTATTTCAAAAGCTAATTTTAATATTCTTATTTTAAGAGAATATTTTCATAATAATTTAATTGATGATGTATTAAATAAAAACTACGCAAATGCTAATATGCTAGAGTTTTTAAACAATATTCACCCTACTAAAAAAGTAGATAATATCTTAGTATTTTTTAATAATTTAGCCAATTATTACGCAAGTTGTAATATCCTAAACGCCTTGCTTTTTAAAAATTACGCTAAAGAATTAATAAAAAATCATAAATTAATTCATAGTAATGATGGTTTAAAAAAGGCTTATCATTGCCTAGTAGAACTAATAGCAAATCATAATAAGCAATTAAGCGATGATGAAAGAGCAAGGCTTAAAGATAATATAAGAAAATTAGGAGAATAAATGAAAGCATTAGCTTTATTTAGTGGTGGTCTTGATAGTATGTTATCAATCACTACCATTGCAAAGCAAGGAATAGAAGTTGAAGCTATTCACATTGATACAGGGTTTGGCGGAAAGAATTTCGCCCTTTTAGAGCGTCGTGCAAATATGGCTGGAGCTAGTTTTAGGGTTGTTGATATTAGTAGTAAATACTTGCAAGATGTATTGTTAAATCCAAAATATGGCTATGGAAAGGCTATTAATCCTTGCATTGATTGTCATGGGTATATGTTTAAAACTGCTCTTAGTATGTGTGATGATTTAGGTGCTTCTTTTGTAATTAGTGGAGAAGTGCTAGGTCAGCGTCCAATGAGCCAAAGAGCACAAGCATTAAATAGTGTTGCAAAACTTAGCGAAGATTTAAATAATATCATTTTACGCCCACTTAGTGCAAAATTACTAGCACCTACTATGCCTGAACTTAAAGGCTGGGTTGATAGAGAAAAATTATTTGATTTTAGTGGTAGGGGTAGAACTAGACAAATGGAACTTGCAAAAGTTTATGGTTATAGCGATTATGAAAGCCCTGCTGGTGGGTGTTTGCTAACCTTACAAGCATATAAAAACAAAATCCAAGATTATCTAAAATACAAAACGCTAGATAGTAAAAACGCTGAATTGTTAAGATATGGAAGACATTTAAGACTGCCAAATGGTGCTAAAATGATAATTTCAAGAAATGAAGAAGAAGGTCTAAAAATCTTAAAATTATTAGATAATGAAGAGATAAAAATGAGCGAAATTAGAACCGATTTAATAGGTGCTATTTCTTTACTTGATAATGACGCTAGTTTAGAAGATATTAAACTTGCTTGTTCTTTAGCACTTGCATATGCAAAAAATCCTACTAATAAAGATTGTGAATTTATGCAAAATAATTATTTTGCTAATGCACTTAGCAAAGATGATGCTCAAAAATACTTTATAGTTTGATGAAATTCTTATTTGAAATTCTAGAATTTAAAATAAGAATTTCAAATTCTAAGATTTTATATAAGTATCAAAATAACTTAATTTTAAACATAAATAAAATCATAAAACTAGACTTTTATATCTAAGATTTTGTTATTTACTAAATCTTCTACCACACTAATACTTAAGTCAATTTCTACACTATTTGCAATCGCATTTGCACTTTTGCCTAATTTTTCTAAGATTTTATTATCATCGCTTGTAAGTGAATTTAAACCTTGTTGTTTGATTTTTTGAGTTATTTGCATAAGTTTTGCTAAAAGCTCGGCTTGTTCTAATTCTTTTTCTTTTTGCTTGTTTTTGATTTCTTCGGTATTTTGACCTTCTTTTGCAAAATAAGCAATTGACCTTTGAAATTCATTTTGATAGCGTTTTATATCTGTATTTTTCTCTTTTAATTCACTTTTATAATCTTGTTCTTCGCTAATATTTTCAAAATTAATCTCAGCAAAACTCAAAACCCCATCAAAATCCCTATCACTAGATATTACACTATCTAAATACTCACTAATACTTGTGCCAATTTCTAAAGTTAATTTATCATATGTTTTAGTATTTATAAATCTTTCATCACTTAATTTATTTACTACATAAATATATCCATTAAACTCGCCATAAACCCCAACTTCAAGCCTTGCATTACTTAATTCATCATTATTTATCCTACCATCTTGATTGCTATCAGCTTTTGCAAGTCCTAAATCATAAGCAATTGTTTTAAACCAGCTTGAGACAAAATTAGCAGCATTACCATTTAAAATAAGCTTATCATCACTTAAGATAAAATCAGCTTTATCAAAATGAGCCATTAATTTTTCAATAGTATTTTTACTAAGATTAACTCCTTGAGTATTATTATCAAAACTAAAAACAACATTTATATTGTCTTTATCACTTGTTTTTAAAGCATAATTTTGATTTGTTATATCATCTTTTATAGCATTAATTTGCTCTTGATTTAAATTGTGAAAATTACTCAAATTCGCCTTATGATAGCTAGTATCAAATACTTTTGAAATATCAACATCAAAACCACTAATTCTCATAAAATCTCCTAATATCAAACCTTAATATCAATTAATTTTGTATCGCTTAAATCTTTTTTAAATTCTTTCGTAAAATCTATAAAATTTCCTAGCTTATCATTTGTAATTAATTCTTTTAATTTATCTTCGCTTATTTTTAATTCATTACTTATGTTTTGGATATTAAATTTTTGTAATATTTCTTTTTCGTTATTATCTAAAGATTGTGATTTTTTAAGTTTTGCAATTATATTATTAAGTTTAATTTGTTCTTTTACTCTCTTAAGCTCTTCTTCTGCTATATTAAATTTAATTTTTTTATGTGGAATACTCATAAAAGAGTGATTTTCATCATCATATACAATTCCAAACTCATTTATATAATCTTTATCTTCCACATTCCAATATTCACCCGCTGTAACTTTGCCATCTAAGTCTTTGTCCATATCAATTATAATATCTAATGCCTCACTTAAATCAGACTTACCTTCAATACTATGAGCTATTCTATTTGAATCATAAGTTTCATCTATATTTGTTGCCTTTAGGAAATATTCTTTATTTTTATCTTGTAATAATTCATAATTTACATTAACTAAGTCAAACAAATTCCAAGCTTCTAAAGCCGTAATTTCTCCATCATTGTCTTTATCGGCTGCAAGATAATTTCTTGTATATGCCGTATCAGCAAACCAACCCACTACATAAGACGCTGCGTCTTTATCTAAAATAATTCCTTTATTAGTATCAATAAAATTATCTTCATCAAAAAAGTCTTTTAATCTATTAATATTATTTTCACTAAGCTTTACCCCGATATTATCTTTACCAAGTCTAAAAAACACATTGTAATCTTGCTCTTTATTTGTCTTAAAACTAAAAGAATTTGAATTAATACTTGCATTTAATTTATTTATATCAAGAGTGTTTAATTCTTTAATTTTTATATCACTTTTCCTAGCAATAGCAGTATTTTTTACTTGCGAGATATCTATTTTCATAAAGTTCCTTAATGTTTATTACCCTAAACTAGCCCATTTTATTACAAAAAATTTAAATTAGAAATTAAGCTTTTATATCAAGTAATTTTGTTTCACTAAGAGTTATTGCAAAATTTCCACTAAAATTTACAAAATCATCTAATTTATTTTCACTTGCTAGGCTTTCTACTTTATCAGGACTTATATTTAGTTTATCACTTATAATCTGTTTTAATTTAAATTCACTCTCATAAGGTGCAGGGTCAATTCCTAGTTGAATTAATACATCTTTATCACTTTGGTCTAACTTATCAACTCCAAGCTTTTTAATCTTGGCTATTACTTCAGTTAATTTTTCTTCAGCTTTTTCGGCAAGCTGCCTAGAATGCTTAGTAAGTCCATTTATCAAATCATCAAGGCTAATTGCAGGAGCACTAGAACCACTTTCGCTCATAAAATCTTCAAAATATCCCTTTTCACCTACATCCATAAACTCACCAAATGTAATAATACCATCAAGATTTTTATCATCTTTTATAGCATCATTGATAGAATTTGAAATATCTGAATAATAACCATCATTTTTTGGTAAAAAATCACTTTTCTTATAAGTTTTCGTAATAGAATTTGAAACTATATATTTTTCTTTGGTTTTTTCATCGCTTATGAGAACTGCATCTTCATCAAATCCACTTAATGTATTCCTTGCTTCTTTGTGAGTTAATTCTCCGTTATTGTCAATATCTGATTCAAGAAATTTTTGTTTATATGCAATATCACTAAACCATCCAGCGACATAAGAAGCTGCATCTTTATCTAAAATAATTCCTTTATTAGTTTTAATGAAATTATCTTCATCAAAAAAATCTTTTAATTTTTCAATACTAGCTTCATTTAATTTCACTCCAATGTTTTCATTACCAAATTTAAAATAAGTATTATAATCTTGTGCTCTATTTGTTTTAACGCTAAAAGAATTGCTCTTTATACTAGCATTTATACTTGCTAGTTCTTGTGTGCTTAACTCTTTTTTAGCAATATTATCTTGCCACATAATTGGAGTGTTAGAAGTATTGTTAATATAGTGTTTCATAAATAATCCTTAATGTTTATTACTTTAATTAAATATTTAAAAACATAACGGCAATAAAGTCTGCCGTTAAATCAATAATTCATACACATATACTTGCGATATTTATAGCTATAACCACAATTAATTGATCTTTAATATCTTTAGAATACTTACAAAAAAGCTATCTTAAAATACCAAAACTTATGATACGAACTAGTATTTTTGTGAAATTAAATATATTAAAATTGATTTGAATTATTATAATTTGATTTTATTTAATACTATTACTATTTTATTTAATATCTTGATAAATTGTAACTTTTAGTAACATTAAATTAAAAAAAATATTTTAAACCTTAATGTTAATTAATTTTATATTATTTAATTCTTCTAAAAAGTCTTTAGTAAAATCTATAAAATCATCTAATTTATTATTTTTAACTAATTCATTTATTTTATCTTCACCTATTATATTTATTAGATTAATTTCTATATTTAAAGAATTTAAGATTTTTTTCTCATCTTCACTAAGCTTACTATAATCATCATTATTTATTTTTATAAGAGCATTGGCTAAATCGCTTTGTCTTTTAATGTCTTCTTGAGTTGCTTTAGTAATACTTTGTTGCAATTTATTTTTATCAATATTATTCATAATTATTTCTACTACATAATTAATCCCAGCTACTCCGTTTTTCTCCAGACCTGTTATTGCTAAATCATAATTTTTATCATCTTGAATATAATAATTCATCATATTACTAATACTTGTATAGTTTTGCAATTCTCCTAAAAGCTCCAGACAATCTATATCAGTTTTACTAATATTAGTAAAAACATTGCTATTTGGAAATTGAAGTTTTATATCTAACATTTCAGTTTTATTTAAAACACCATTTTTATTAATATCTGCATTTAAATAGTTTTGCTTAAAAGCAACATAATTAAACCAAGAACCAACATAAGAAGCAGCGTCTTTTTGCAAAATCAATTTATCATCAAAATATTTAAAATTATCTTCATTAAAAAATTCTTGTAATTTTTCACGATTTTTATTGCTTAAATCAAATCCTATTGTTTTTTGATTAAAAGAAAAATAAGTATTGTAAAAATCATTTTTATTAGTTTTATACTCGGTATTATATATGCTTTTTACATCAGTAGCCTTTACTTGCTCTGCTTGATTAAAAACAACTTGGTTTAAAGCTCTAATATCTTTACACACAACATTCAAAATAGGCTTAGTAATATTAGTATTTGATAATCTCATATTAATCCTTTTAGGTAAGACAATTGCTTACCTAAAATAACCTATTCCAATTATCCCTAATAGTCATACCTTGCATAGCACAAGTATATAACGTTGCACACTTAAATTTAAAGGTATTATTTGTTGGAGGATAACCATAATAAGACATATCTCCAAATCTATTATAAGAATATGCGCTAGCACTCGTAATAAAACCTAAAGCCAAAATAGCTAAAACTGCTTTTTTCATTGAAATTCTCCTTTCATTAATGATTTGAATTATTATAATTTGATTTTAATTAATACTATTATTATTTTATTTAATATTTTGATATATTGTAACTTTTAGTAAC
>NZ_JACGAR010000021.1:0-33878 GCF_020137585.1 Campylobacter sp. RM12654 | reverse complement strand
ACTTGGGTTTTTAATTCTATCTTGTGAATATACTCTATTTACTACACCATTCATAAGAGTTGTTGGTTTAAAATCCCCATTAAAAGCCTTAAATCCTTCAACTTTGCTACTTCTAATAATTGGATGATAAGCTCCAAAATGTGAAGCACTAATTAAGCTTTCATCTATTTTAGGAATAGCGTTTTCACCAATAAAATCAACAGCACCTAAACTTGACGCACTAGCTGCTACTCCTGCTGCACCTTTTAAAAAGCTTCTACGAGATAACTTTTCCATAAATTCTCCTTAAAAATTTAAATAAAACTTAATTTTATAAGTTAGATAAAATTATAATAAAATAATTTAAGAATTAAGTAAATAGAATAATATATTCTTAATTATTATATAGATATTAAATACCCCCCCCCAATAGCAAAAAGGAATAATATATAAATATAATGAAAACTATATTATTTAAGAAGAATTAATTAAAAATGGAATTTAAAATATAATTTTAAATTCCAAAGTAAAAACACTAAAATACAAGATTAAATAAAGCTAAAATTATAAGTATTAATACAAAACCTATAACACCTATTAAAGTTTCAAGAATAGTCCAAGTTTTAAGAGTTGTTTTTTCATCTAAACCAAATAAGCCTTTTACAAGCCAAAATCCAGAATCATTAAAATGAGAGCAAACAACACTACCACAAGCTATTGCTAAAACGATAGCAACTTTATCAAATTCTGCAATTGATGTATTTGCTGCAATAATTGGTGCCATTAAACCAGCTGTTGTAGTAAGTGCAACAGTAGCTGAACCTTGAGCAATTCTAATAATTGCTGCTATTATAAAACCAGCTAAAATAACAGGAACGCCTAAATTAGCTAAAGTTCCAGCCAACGCATCACCTATTCCACTAGCTCTTAAAACACCGCCAAACATACCACCTGCACCGGTTACAAGCACTACAGAACAAATTGCAGGAAGAGCTTTTTCACAATATTTTTCAAGATTTTTAGCTCCTAAACTCTTATTAAATACAATAATACAAATTATTAAAGTAATCATAAGAGCGATTGGAGTTTGACCTATTAGATTTAAAACATTAAAACATATATCATTTTTTGCGATTATTTCTAATTTTTGCATAGATGAGATAATTGCACTTATAAAAATCAATACTACAGGGGTTAATAATATAAATATTACGGTTAAGAATTTAGGTTTATGTTTAATTTCTATTTTTTCATCTTCAAATAAATCTGGTGCTTTAAAATACATTTTTTTACCAGAATAAAGCCCAAATAAATAAGAGCTAAAATACCAAGTAGGAAGACCAATAATAAGTCCTAATATTAAAACCCAACCAACATTAGCGTCTATTGTAGCTGCTGCTGCAACTGGACCTGGGTGTGGTGGTAAGAAAACATGCATTACAGAAAATGCACCAACTGAAGGAAGTGCATAAGTTAAAACAGAACCTTTTAATTTATGAGCTACGCTTAATATAACAGGCAACATTACAATTAACCCTGCATCAAAAAATATAGGGAAAGCAAAAATCAATGAAGCTAAACCTAGTGCAAATGGAGCTCTTTGCACCCCAAAAAACTCAATTAAAGTATCAGCTAAAACTTGAGCTCCACCAGAAACTTCTAAAATTTTACCTATCATAGCACCAATACCAACTAATAAAGCAACACTTGCTAAAGTTGAACCAAAACCACCAAGCATTACTCCTAAAATTTTATCAAGCGGCGTATTGGCTGCTAAAGAAGTTAAAAAACTTATTATTATTAATGATATGAAAGCGTGAATTTTTAATTTCATAATCATAAATAATAATAAAACAACCGCAACTGCGGCAACACATAATAAGTAAGAAGCACTAAGCTCTTGCATTATTTCTCCTTTTATTTGAATTTATGTAATATTAAGAAAAATAGGTTAAAAATAGCAAGATTTTTATAAAAAAGGATAATTAATGAAACATTATAATATTGTTGTAATGGGAGTGTGTGGCTGTGGCAAAAGTACGGTTGGAGCTATGATTGCAAATAGTTTAGGAGCTAGCTTTATAGATGGAGATGATTTACACCCAAGAGCAAATATAGAAAAAATGCAAAGTGGGGTTCCATTAAATGATTTAGATAGAGAACCTTGGCTTGAAAGAATTGCTGATGTATTTTACTCAATTTCAAGAAGAAACCGCTCTTGTGTCATAGCTTGTTCTGCATTAAAAAAACAATATAGAGATAAAATAAGACAATCTGGTAAAATTATCTTTATTCATTTACACGGCTCAAAAGAATTAATAATGCAAAGAATGAGTAAAAGAAGCGGTCATTATATGAAAGAAAATATGATTGATTCTCAATTTTCAACATTAGAATTTCCACACAATGAAGATTTAGTAATAAATATTGATATTACCCCACCTATTGGAGAAATTGTTGAAGATGCACTAATAAAACTAGACCAACTTTAATAGTTTTGCATTTCTTCAAAAATCAACATTATCTCTTCTTGCGTTAAAATACCTAAGTGATAATAAAAAGTTTCATCATTGAAATTAACTTCTTTAAATTTCTTTCCAATTTCTGATTTTGGTTTGAAATTTACCCCATCTTTTGTATAAAAAAATTGTATCGGTATTAAAGAAATTGGGAATTTATTCAATAATTCAGGATTGTCAAAAATATCAATATTTAAAATTTTTACATTCAAATTACCTAGTTCATTATAAACTGATTTTAAAATTGGCTGAAATTGAT
This sequence comes from Campylobacter sp. RM12654, assembly GCF_020137585.1. NCBI lineage: Bacteria > Pseudomonadati > Campylobacterota > Epsilonproteobacteria > Campylobacterales > Campylobacteraceae > Campylobacter > Campylobacter sp. RM12654. Next base: position 31,121 of record NZ_JACGAR010000021.1, on the reverse strand, counting down.
TGCAAGATGAATTACTAGTATTACAAAAATTTAACAATATATTTGAATTATAATTTTTAATAATACTATTATCTATATAAGTTAATTCAAAACCATCTGTTTTTGTATAACTACCTTCGTTGTAATAATAATACCAAATGCCAAAAGCAGCTATTAATATAGCAAAAAACACTTTTGTTTTCATTTTAAAAACCTTTAAATTTAATAAAGGTATTTTAAAATATTTCTTTTAATCCCTAACAATTAGGGATTAAAAATATTATTTAGATTTAAAACTTAAAGTAGCAGTAAGCTGTAAAGTATCTCCGTATCTATCAAGATTATAAGGCAATTTTATACCAGCTGCAATAATTTGCAAGCCATCTTGAGGTTTGCTAAGAGTTAAAGTTGCAATACCTTTTTCATCGGTTGTAATATCATCTATATCATCATTTTGGTCTTCAAATTCAACCCCACTAATAGGTTTTCCATCTAACAATACTTGAACTTTTAATTTATCACCTACTTTTTTGTCTAGTGGATTTTCTAATGGAATTATTTCAAATTTTAACCCTAAAGGCTTACTTGATGCTTCGTCCCAAGCGAATATACTTTTACCCATTTTAAATATTTTTCTAGTTTGGGTTACTTCATTTGCACCTGTAATGTCGGTAATTTCATTTCTAGCTTGAGAATAATGTTTGCCATCTTTTGTAAAAGTATAATAACCAAAATCATAATTTACACTAGCTACTGATGGATTACCTTCTATAAAGATTTTATTATTTAAATAATCATATCCAGCTTTAAGCTTTTTACCCTTAGAATCTTTTGCGCTTACCCCAAATATTCTATCGCTTTGAAATTGACCCCAGTGATCATCAGCCCAAAATCCAACCTTATAACCATCATCTGTTTTCATTGGAAAAAATTGATGAGCAAATGCAGAACTTGCAACAAAAATACTAGCTAATGTAATTTTACTTAACTTCATAACATATCCTTTTTTTAAATTAATTTGATATTGATTATTATATGAATTATTTATTAATTTTTTCTTAATTTGATAATAATTTTAATTTTCTTTAATAAATATATTTTTTACAAATAAAAAAGGATTTTAAATAAGATAAATATTATCTTTTTTTTGATATATTTTTAATACAAATTTTAAAATTAAGGAGAAAAGATGTTTAAATTAAGAACATTAAATTATGCGACAAATGCGTTTTCAGGCTTTTTAACTGAAGAAACTTTCAATTATCACTATGGTAAACACCATCAAACTTATGTTAATAATCTTAACAATTTGATTGCTGGAACAGAATTTGAAAAAAAAGATTTAGTTGATATTATCTTAACTTCTAAAGAAGGTATTTTTAATAATGCTGCACAAGTTTATAATCACGATTTTTATTTTGACTGCATTAGTCCAAAAGAAAGTAAAATGAGTGCTGAATTAGAAAAAGCAATTAATGAAGCTTTTGGAACCTGTTCAAACTTTAAAGATGAATTTATAAAAGGTGCTACAGGCTTATTTGGTAGTGGATGGTTTTGGCTTGTATATAATACTACAAGTAAAAAACTTGAATTAGTAAAAACAAGCAATGCAGCAACTCCAATTACTGATAAATTAATTCCTTTATTAGTTGTTGATGTTTGGGAACACGCTTATTATATTGACCACAGAAATGCAAGAGCAGCTTACCTTGAAGGTTTTTATAAGCATATTAATTGGGAATTTGTATCAAGCGCTTACGAATGGGCTTTAAAAGAAGGCTTTAATTCTGTTAAATTCTATGCAAATGAATTGCATAAATAATTCTTAGCCTACTTTTGTAGGCTTATCTTTTATATACTTGAATGTTAAATTGTGCTTTTATTAAATTCTTATCAGATTTTAAAACTATTGGGAAATGAACTCGTAAAATATTTGGAAAATTGTCTAAAGAATCTATAAAATCATAAAAAATAGTTGGACTTGTTATTTTTGTGCTTACTGATAACTGATAGCTTACATAATCTTCGCTAAAATCTAAATTCTTATCTAAATTCACTTCATCAAAAAAAGTCTTGCAATGATTTTTAAATTTTTCAATATCAAATTCATTATGAATTTTTGCTAAATTGGTTTTATTCTCTGATAAATAATCATTTAATTGTCTTTCAATACTTTCATTTTTTGCTTTATTTTGCTGAAATTTTGAATTTGAAGAGCTTAAAACTTCATTTGCAACTTTTAATTTATTTACACTTGGAATTATAAGCAAAGCACTAAGAGTAAAAATAGTAATCAAAAATATACTCAACCATAATAGCAACTTTACTATATCAATTTTACTCATACTATTATCTTTATTCATTAAAACCCTCAGAATTTTCAATAGTGTTAATGCTTACAAAGTTATACCAACCAGAATTTAATTGTATAAAATTAGTTTTTGATGTTTCAAAAATACTTTGAAGCGGTGTTTGCAATAAATTATTATAAATTTCTTTTGTTGGAGTAATTCCTTTAATCAATAAGCTTTTTTGCTCCATTAGAACTTCATTTAAAACTATACTATCAGGAACTAAGTCAAATAAATTTTTTATACTCTTTTTTAAATTTATATTAGAAGCTTGTATATCACTTACTAAAGCTATATATTCTTTATTTAAAATAATTTCATTCCTATTTTTTCCTATTAATTCTACCATTTTATCACTATTTTCTTTGGCTTGTTGTGCGTCGCTATATGCTAATTCTTGTTTTATTTTTATAAATACAGCAAAAAATATAATTACAAAAATAATGAAGATTAAAAAATAAAAGCATAATTTATTAAATTTATTTAATATAGGTTTTTGTTCAGCATTTTTAAGACTATATATCAATTTTTGCTCCTAAATCATTACTGCTTAATTTTAACATTTCCTTAAATATATCAATTGTATATACAATAGGATTTATTAATAATTCACTTTCAATATAAGAATGCATAGCTTTAGAACTTTTTTCATGTTCAAATATAATAATATTATTAATAAAATCACTATCATAAATATTGTTATTATAAAATTCTTTAATCGCACTATTTATATATTCAAATATTTGCATATCCAAGCTAAATGATTGTAAATTTTCATTCAAATCAGAATTTAAATCAGCTCCTAAATCAAAATTATCATCAACCTTTACATTATCAAATTCATCAAAATCAAGTTCTTCTAATGTATCGTTATTGCTATCTAATTCAATTTCTTCTTCTAATTCTAAAGATTGATGGTCTTCTTCATTATCTTTGTTGATTTTAAGCTCAAAATAACTACCAAATTTAAATTTTTTACCATCATAAATCATTAAAGTAATGAATTCTCCGTATTTTAACACAAATAAACTTATGCCATCAAATACAAAACCATCTGTTTTTTTATCTTGAATTAGTTTAAACAATATGCTAAAAGGAGAATAAATTAAATCCACTTGCAATTCATCAAAAACAATATCAGCATTGATTAATTCAGTTTTAGCCGCATACAAAAACGAGTTATCAAAGATTTTTAAACTAACAGCACTACTATCAACACCAAATTTTTGTAAATCTGTTTTATTAATTGTCGGCACCATTCCTTGACCGATACTAGTAAATAAAAGTGAAACATAAGTAAAATAATGATTATCAATTAAGGTTTTTATATATTTTAGTAATTTATTTTTATCTTCTTCAATAAAAGTTCTTTGATGAATTTTAATAATTTTTTCATTTTTAACAGAATAAGCTTCTATACTACAACTTTTATCCTTAATTACTAAATTAATAAAAATAGTTGATAGGTATTTTCTTATATTAAACATAAAAACCTTCTTCATTTAATTTAAGCTCTAGTTTATTAAATTCCTTATTTATTAAATTAACAGAATTTTCTTCATCTAATAATATCGGTTTTGAAATAATATAAGCAATTGTAGAAAATGGCTTAGCTAAAATCATCTTATCCCAACTTTTAGCCCTATAAAATCTACTTGCAGCATTATCAAAAATAATCGTAGGAATTTTATATTTTAAAGCTATTTTATAAGAGCCTGCTGAAATACTATGATAAGGTCCTCTAGGTCCATCAGGAGTAATATATACATCATGACCTTGCCCTAAAAGACTTTTAATTTCAAGCAATGCTTTAACTGGAGAATCATAAGTGCTACCCCTAACAGCATTTATATTAAAGTATTTCATAACACTAGCAATTAATTCCCCATCTTTGTGATTACTTATTAATACATAAGGCTTTTTTTTATAACCATTTTTCTTCATATAAGCAAAAATAAAAGCCATCATAGTAAGTTTTCCATGCCAAAAAAGTACTATACAAGGCTCTTTAGGTAAAGTTTTTTCTCCATAAAATCTTTTTTTACAAGTTAAATAAATAATATTTAAAAGTATAAATATTATAAAAGCTAAAATTTTAACTTTGTATTTCGCCATAAAGGGTTGTCCTAGAAGTCTTTGTAATCTTTACATCAACCATTTTTCCAAGCAATTCTTCGCTACCATTTACAACTATTAAGAAATTATTATCACTTCTTCCTGCTATAGTTTGATTTTCTCTTAATTCTTCAAAATATACTTTATAAGTTTTATTTAATTGTGCTACACTAATCTCATCTAAAATTTCATTGTATAAACTTTGTAATTTAGTTAGCCTTGTACTTGCTATATTTTCAGGAATTTGATTTGGCATTGTTGCTGCAGGTGTTAGTGGTCTTTTAGAATACTTAAATGAAAAAATTTGCTCAAATCTAATTTTTCTCATTACATCAAGTGTTAATTCAAAATCTTCATCGCTCTCACCAGGAAATGCCACGATAATATCTGTTGATATACTAGCACTTGGAACTAATTCTCTTAATTTTAAAGCCCTATTTATAAACCATTCTCTAGTATAACCACGCTTCATAGCTTTTAAAATACTTGTGCTACCACTTTGTAAAGGCATATGCATACTTTTACAAATTTTAGGATTTTTTGCAAAAGTTTCTAAAAACTTATCATCCATATGAAGTGGGTGTGGGCTAGTAAATCTAATCCTTTCAAGCCCATCAACCTCGCTAATCTCATTTAAAAGATCTGAAAAATCCATTTTAGGATGGTTACTTGAAAATCTTTTACCATAATTATTTACATTTTGTCCTAGCAAAAATACTTCACTAGCTCCGTTACTAACGGCTTTTTTTACTTCATTTAAAATAATATTTTTTGGAATGCTTAGCTCATCACCACGAGTGTGTGGGACGATACAATAAGCACAATGCTTATCACAACCTATCATAATATTTACATAGCTTTTATAAATACTATTCCTAAAATCAGCAAAAGCAAAATCGCTTTCATCGTAATTTATATCATTACTTATAAATTTTGGAGTTTTAATTGCTTCTGTTATACGGCTAATATTTCTTGCACCTAACACAAAATCAACTTGTGGAGCACGCTTAAAAATCTCGCTACCTAAATGTGAAGCCGTGCAACCACAAACGCCTATTTTTGCTCCTTCTTTTTTCTCTTTTAAAAAACCACCTACTTCACTAAAAAGCTTATGGACTGGTTTTTCACGCACACTACAAGTATTTATTAATATTAAATCAGCTTCTTTTTTATCTGTAGTTACTTCATAACCTTCTTTAGTGGTAAGCTCTGCAATCATACGCTCACTATCGCGAACATTCATTGCACAGCCTAAAGTTTCTATATATAATTTTTTACTCAAAGTATATGTACCTCATAAATAAATTCATCTTCTACTAAACCATATTTAACCGTATTTACATATACCTTAAAATTATTTAATTTTTCAACTAATTTTGTAATATCTTCACTAGAATTTGAATGGTCTAAAAATATAACCTTTTTTTCTTCAAGTATTTTTATAACTTCTTCAATAGTAACTTCTTTTGGTTTTGAATTTAAAGTTTGTTTTGCTAATTTAAATTTCATCTCATATCCTTTTTTAAATTAAAAAAATAAAATAATAACAAAAAGTTCTTTCATTAAACTTATTAAAAGTTATTTTTTATATAATAATAGTCTTCAAACTTCAATTAAAGGTAAAATCTTGGAAAGAATAGTAGATATAATAGAATCAATTGCGAATGAGAAATCATTGCCAATAGAAGAAGTAAGTGAGCGTGTAGTAAAAGCTATTACAAATACTGCTAAAAGACTTTTTGGTGATGATAAAGAATTTAGTGTAGATGTTAAAAAAACTCTTTGTGTATATCAAAATCTAGTAGTTGTTGCAAATAATGATGAATTAGCTAATAATGAAAGTAAATATATTAGCCTTGATAAAGCAAAATTAGAATCAAGTGAAGTAGAAATCGGAGATACTTTAAAATATGAAATATCTTTTGCAAATCTTGATAGAACTGCAATAAATTGGCTTTATAAAGAATTAGAATATAATGTGCAAAGACTTGTAGAAGAAAAATTATTTGAAAAATACCAAAGTATGGTTGATAGATTAATTTTTGGAACGGTAGTATTTGTTGATAATGATGAAAATACTTTCATAGAATTTGATGAAATTAGAGCAGTATTACCTAGAAAAAATCGTATAAAAGGCGAAAAATTTAAAGTTGGTGATGTATTAAAAGCTGTTATTAGAAAAGTTAGTGTTGATAAAAAACTAGGCTTAAAAGTTGAAATTTCAAGAACTTCTCCTAAATTTTTAAATGCACTTTTAATGCTTGAAGTTCCAGAGATTAAAGATGGAGCTATAGAAATTATTAATTGCGCTAGAATTCCTGGCGAAAGAGCTAAAGTTTTATTAAAAGCTAACTCAATCAATATTGACGCTGTAGGTGCTAGCGTTGGAACAAAAGGTGTTAGAATTAATGCTATTAGTAAAGAATTAAATGGCGAAAATATAGATTGTATAGAGTATTCTAACGAACAAGCTATTGTAGTTTCTCGTGCTTTAGCACCTGCAATTATTAATTCAGTTACGATTGATAACGACATAGCTAAGGTTGTAATAAATCACGACCAAAAAAGTAAAGCTATAGGTAAGCAAGGAATTAATATTAGGTTATGTAATATGCTAACAGGACTTAATATTGAATTAATTGAAGTTGGTACTGAAGCAGAAAATCATATAAGCTCAGAAGAAGCAAAAGCAAATCTTGAAAATCTATTTAAAAATATATGATTGATTTAAGCAAAAACGAAAATACTTGTAATACTTTAGATATTAAAGAGATAATTAATAGTATTGAATTTAATAAGTATTCTTTTGATAAAAATTATAAATTATTAGATGGATTAGCTAATTTTTATAATTTAAAAAGTGATAATTTTGTTCTAGGTAATGGCTCAAGTAATGTTATTTATATGAGCCTTTTAACATTTTATAAATATTCAAATTCTAATGTTCATTTAATATCACCATTACCTACTTTTGACTTAACACTTTATTATGCTAAAAATATAGGTTATAGTATTGATGGGTTTTATTTAGATAGTGAGTTTAATTTTGATATAAATAAAATAAAAATAATCCCAAATAAAATAAATATAATCTATATTGTAAATCCAAACAATCCAACAGGCCTAATGCTAAGCAAGAAAGATTTAAATGAATTAAACTCAATTTGTAAAGATAATGTATATATGCTTTTAGATGAGGCTTATTGTGAATTTGCTGATGATTTTTATAGTTTAGAATTTGCAAAAAATCCAAATATTTTACATATTAGAACATTTTCTAAAATGTATTCATTAGCAGGTTTAAGAGTTGGATATGGGATAGCTCATAATAAATTAATAACGATTTTAAAAGATTTTTTTAGTCCTGATGCTATTAATGCTTTTGCTTTAGAGTGTGCGATTTTTGCCCTAAAACAAAATAACTTTGTAAAAACTACAAGAAAAATTATTAACGATAATAAAGCTTTATTAGAAAATGAATTTGAAACTTTAAATATAAAATATTTTAAATCTCATACTAACTTTATTTTACACGAAATTAAAAGCACAAAATACGCTGATTTTATGAAAGAATGCGGGATAATAGTTGGAAGAGCTATAGATAATTATCCTTTATTAAATAGAATTAGCATAGGAAATATTAAACAATTAAAAGAATTTACAAAAGCATTAAGGCTAGCTAAAAATCATAATTTAGTTTGAGCTTTAAGCTCAAACTTTATTTATCTTTAAAATAATTATCCAGTATTTCACAAATACAATGTATTGTGAAAATATGAATTTCTTGTATTCTTGGCGTATCCTTACTAGGTGCTTTTAGGGCAAAATACGGACTATTTTCTAATTTTTCACTAGCCAATAAAACGCATTTGCAACCAATTTTTCTAGCTTCTTCAAGTGCTAAAATAACATTTTTACTAGTCCCGCTAGTGCTTATACCAAACACTATATCTTCACTTTTAGCAATAGCATTTACTTGCCTACTAAACACATATTCATAGCCATAATCATTACCGATTGCAGTTAGTGCTGAAGTATCTGTGCTAAGTGCAATAGCACTAAGACCATTACGCTCACATTTATATCTTCCACTAAGTTCGGCTGCAAAATGTTGAGCATCTGCAGCACTACCACCATTGCCAAAAATCAATAATTTTTTACCATTTTCCAAAGCTTTTTTTATAATATCAGCTACTTGAATAATATCTTTTAAATACTCTTCATTAATATTATCATAAGCTTTTTTGTGCTCGTTTAACTCATTTTTTAATTTATTTAACATATAACTCCTTTATTTTTTCTATAATATTTGTGGTTGAATATCCTGTTTTAAATTCTATTAATTTTACTTCTTTTGCATATGATGAGCCAACAACTTCTTTTCCTTCATAATCAGCACCTTTTACCAATATATCAGGCTCTAAAGTTTTAATTAAATTAATTGGCGTATCTTCACTAAATTCACAAACATAATCTACAAATTCTAAAGCACACATCATAGCTTTTCTAGTCATTATATTATTAATTGGTCTATTTTCACCTTTTAATCTCTTAATACTTTCATCAGAATTTAAACCGACAACTAAAATATCTCCTAACTCCTTAGCTGCTCTTAAATAACTAAGATGCCCGTAATGTAAAATATCAAAACAGCCATTGGTAAAAACTATTTTTTTACCTTTACTAAGTTGTTTAATCTCATCTATATTTTTAAATTTATAAAATTCATTATCAAAATTTATAATCTCATCAAGCCCTACGCTAACAGCCCCTATCTTACCTACAACAATAGCAGCAGCTTTATTAGCTAAATCTATACTTTTACTAATATTAAAATCATTCGCTAAGAAAAATGATAATGATGAAATCACGCTATCTCCAGCACCGGTTACATCAAAAACTTCTTTAGCTAAAGCATAATGGCGATTTAATTTGTTATCATAAACAGCAGCAATTCCATTGCTACCTAAAGTAATTAATGGTATTTTTAAATCCAATTCTTTTTGTAATTTTTCTAATGATTTTAATAATATACCATCATCATATTCATTAAAATTACCTAAAAATTCACAAGCTTCTTTGTAATTAGGTGTTATTAAATCTATACCTTTAAACTTATAAAAATCTTTCTTAGGGTCTGCTAGACTTAAAGTATTACTATCTTTTGCAAATTTAATTATTTTTTGTGCTAAATAAGGACTAACAACTCCTTTATCATAATCACTAAAAATAATTACATCATATTTATCATTGCGTATTTTATCAAATAATTCATCAGCTAATTTATCGCTAATTTGCTCTGTGCTTTCTACATCTATTCTAACTATTTGTTGATTTGAGCCAAAAATACGAGTTTTTGTAGAAGTTTTTCTATCTTTTTGCTTAATTATATGGCAAGTTATATTTTGTTTTTGCAATTCACTTTCAATAAATCTAGCACTATCATCATCTCCAATTACACTTAAAATACTAACATTTGCACCTAATTTTGCAAGATTATTAGCAACATTTGCCATACCACCTAAGACTTTTTTCTCACTTTTAGGAGTGATTACTGGAACTGGTGCTTCTGGACTAATTCTAGTGCAATTTGCGAAAACATAAATATCGTGTATTAAATCTCCAATTACTAAAGCTTTAATATTTTTCATTCATAGTCCTTTTTTATATCTAATAAATTATTCACTTTTTTACAATATTCAAATTCTTTTAAATCTTCATTAAACAAATAACGATTATTAATATTTGCATTTATAGCCGCTTGCATATCACTTACTTTATCGCCTATAAAAATTGAATTAAATAAATCTAAATTAAATTCTTTAGCTGCTTGTAAAATAAGACCAGCTTTTGGTTTTCTACATTCACAATTATCACTAGGTATATGCAAACAAGAATAAATTTTACTTATATTAATTTTATGATTTTTAAACTCATTTAAAATTGCTTCATTAAAAATATCCATTTGCTCTTTTGTAAAATACCCACGCCCTACTCCACTTTGATTTGTAATTATAAAAATCAAATAATCTTTATCTTGAAAGAATTTAACTATCTCAAAAATATTAGGCATAAATACTAATTTTTCTAATTCATAAACATAAGAAAAATCCTTATTAATTACCCCATCTCTATCTAAAAATAAAGCTTTTTTCATATTTTTTAATTCCATTTTTCTTTGTTCTAAAATAATTGCATCATTTAATGCTTCTTCACTATCATTTAATTCTAAAAAGCCATTATTTTCGGTAAATTGTTTATTTTTAAAACCCCAAATAAAGGCAATGATTACTATAAAAGCTAATAATATTGATACCCCTATCATTAGCATTAAAACATTTTCCATATTTATCCTTTTTGATTATTTTAATAAATATCATAAAACTATTAGGAATTTAATTTGGAAAATGAAATATAAAAATATCTATTAAAATATTCAACGAGTAATTAGCTAATATAAAAAATATTAGCTAATTTAAAATTAATTTCTAACTTTATCTAATACACCATTAATAAGCTTAGGTGCATTATCACTTGCATATTCTTTAGCTAGTTCAATAGCTTCATTTATAACAACAGCTTTATCTGTTTTTGTAAAAAGCAATTCATAAACACCAAGTCTTAAAATAGCTTTTTCCATACCACCTAAATTACTAACTTCATTGCTTTCTAAAATACCTTTTAAACATTCATCTATTTTTAATAGATTTGCTTGAACGCCGTTAAATAATTCTAAAGCCCATTCACGAATAGCATTTCTTATTTTATGCTCTTCTAAATAATCATTTACATGCTCACTATTTTGAACATAATCAAATGAATACAATAAACTTACAACCGTTTTTCTAGCTTGATGTCTAGTTGCCATTTTGAACTCTTTGTAAATTTAGCATTTCAATAGTAGTTACCATAGCTTCATAACCTTTATTGCCACTTTTAATTCCTGCTCTATCCATAGCTTGCTCTGTAGTGTTTGTTGTAAGAACACCAAAACTAATTGGAGTATCATTTGCTAAAGTTATAGCTGCAACACCCTTAGTGCATTCTGCTGATACATAATCAAAATGTGGGGTATCTCCACGAATAACAGCACCTAAAACCACTATTCCATCATAATTTTTCTTCACTGCTTGTTTTAAAGCATAAGGTAATTCAAAAGCACCAGGAACTAAAATTAAATCTAAATTCTTTTCATTTCCACCAAAACGAACAAAAGCATCTTTAGCACCTTCAACTAATTTATCAGTTATAAAACTATTAAATCTAGCATTTATTATGGCAAATTTCTCATTACCATTTAATTTTAATTGTCCTTCAATAATATTCATACTTATTCCTTATTTAATATTTTCAATAATAAATTAATTTTCTCTTCTAATTTGCTAGTAGCTACCATATTAGGTCCATCGCATAAAGCTTCACACGGATTAAAATGTGTTTCAAAGAAAAATCCATCAACGCCAACTCCAGCAGCAGCTCTTGCTAAAGGCAATACAAAAGAGCTATCTCCACCACTCTTACCACCTGCTGCTCCAGGCATTTGAACGCTATGTGTAGCATCAAATATAACAGGTGCGAAATTTCTCATAATTTTAAGAGATCTCATATCAACAACTAAATTCCCATATCCAAGACTAGTTCCACGCTCAACTGCTAAAACACCAGCTTCTCTTGCCATTTGATGAGCTTTTGAAAAATCTTCATCTTTTAAATCTTTAAATGATAATTCTCCAATATCAGAGCAAGCAAAAAAACTTTCATCATTAGTTTTATAATCATACCCTCTAGTCTGTGCTACTTTTGCTACGCTATATTTCATATCACTTGGGTTTAAAAATTGACCTTTTTTGATATTTATAATAGCTTTAGTTTTAGCAGCTGCAACTAATAAATCAGTTTGTCTGCATAAAAAAGCTGGAATTTGAAGAGTATCAACAACTTGAGCTGCAATTTCAGCTTGATAACTCTCGTGAATATCTGTAATTATTTTATATCCAAATTTAGATTTTATATCAGCTAAAATCTGCAAACCTTTTTCAAGTCCAGGTCCTCTAAAACTATCTAAACTTGTGCGATTTGCTTTATCAAAACTTGATTTAAAATAAAAATCAATTTGTGGATGTTTTGCAATTTTTTCTAATCTTTTTGCAACTTCTGTAACAATTTCAGGACTTTCTATAACGCAAGGTCCTGCAAATAATATTATTTTTCTCATTTTTTATTATCCTTACTTAAACTTATTCCTATACCACCTATTAAAACGCAGATTATACCTGTTAAAACTACAAAACTTGGTAAATCATCTCCTAAAAGTATTCCTAAAAATAAAGTAAATACAACATCAATATATCCAACTCCAGCTACAACCCCAGCCTTTTTAGCTGCTTTATAGGCTTTTGTTACATATATTTGGTATAGAATCGATAAAGAGCCCATTAAAATAATTAAAGTCCATATTTTATATCCAACAGGCATTACAAATGTAGCAAAAGCAAAATCAAAATGCCTAATAATACTCTCATTTAAATACTCTCCGCCTAGCATAGATAATATAGGTAAAATTGTTCCTAGTATAAAAAAACTTGATGCTATAACTTCAGTATTGTAAAACTTTCCTAATTCCCTAGCACTTGCTAAAGCAAGTGCTGCTGTTAAACCACTTAAAACACCTAAAATTGAGTTTTTAATATCAAAACCACTATGTAAATGTTCAGGTGCAAATGGTTGAATTATCAGCATTACACCACCAAAAGCTAATAATAAATATAAAATACTTTTAAATCCTAACTGCTCTTTAAAAAACAAAAATGCAATTAATGCTACAAAAAGTGGATTTGTTTTTTGAAAAGCAAAAGCACCGCCTAAAGAAATATTAGCGACATTATAAAAGAAAAAATATAAAGAAATAGTTCCTATTAAACCACGAAAAAACAATAAAGAGAATTTACCACCTGATTTTTTGTGTGGAATTTTATAAATCAAATAAGCTATAAAAATAACTCCAATAACATTTCTAAAAAACATTATTTCTACACTAGGCATAGTATTTGCAAGTAGTTTTGCACAGCACCCCATGAGTGCAAATGCAAAACTAGCAATAACCATAAAATATATTCCTAGATTTTTTTTAATTAACCTTTTTAAACTAAGCATAATTATTTAGCTAAAGGAATACTAGGTGGTATAATTCCAGGCATAAAATATGCAATTAAGCTTACCCAAATTCCTATAATTATTATCATAGCTATTGAGTATTTAACTGTGTATTTAAACAACTCACTCTCGCGTCCTACAAGGCCAACAGCAGCACAAGCAACTGCAATACTTTGTGGAGATATCATTTTACCAACAACACCACCTGCACTATTTGCTGCTAAGAATAATGTGTCAGAAAAGCCTAATTGATGAGCTGTAACTTGTTGTAAAGAACCAAATAAAAGGTTTGCACTTGTATCAGAACCTGTTAAGAATACTCCAATCCAACCAATTACAGGAGAGAAGAATGTAAATGCTCCACCAGTTTGTGATAATGCAATTCCTAATGTTCCACTAGCTCCACTATAATCAGTAATTTTTGCAAAACCAACAACTAAACCAATAGTTAAAATAGGAAACGCCATTTCTCTTAAAGTATCATTAAAGCATACTTTAGCATCGCTAGCTTTTACTTTTAAAATATATATACTTGCAATTGCAGCAAATAAAATAGCTGTTCCTGGAGTGTTGATTAATGGAATTCCTAGTCCTAAAGGTTGAGTTCCTGCTTTTCCACCTTCTACAAGTGATGGTTTAATAACTGCTAAATCACCTAAACTAGCAAATGATAATTTAAGATTTGTAAATGCTAAAGCTGCATCAGTTCCAAATAATGATTTAAACCAACCTTGAGTCCATATAACAACAAATACAATTAATAATAAGAAAGGTGACCAAGCATAAACAATTTCTTTGATGCTTAAAGTTTTTACATCGCTAAAATCTTTTTTATCATCAAATCTTACAATATTTTTAAGTTTAAATGTTTTTGCAGCAACAGCAGTAGCTACTAAAGAAACAATAGCTGAAATAATATCAGGTAATTCAGCACCTAAGAAGTTTGCTGATAAAAATTGTGCTATAGCAAAAGAAATAGCTGCAACAAATACAATAGGGAAAGTTTCTTTAATACCTTTCATACCATCCATTAAAAATACTATAAAAAATGGAATACAAAAACTAAACGGAGGTAAAATTCTACCAACCATAGCAGCAACTTCATATTGTTGTATTCCAACAGCTTGAGCCATTGCAATAATTGGAATACCAATAGCACCAAATGCAACAGGAGCTGTGTTTGCTATCATACAATATCCAGCTGCTTGTAATGGTCTAAGACCTAAACCAACAAGTAAAGCAGCAGTAATTGCAACAGGTCCACCAAATCCAATAGCACCTTCTAAGAATGCTCCAAAACAAAATCCAATGATGATTACTTGAATACGGTGATCAGGCGTAATTGTCATAATACTTTGTTTAATTACTTCAAATTGACCTGATTTAATCGAAAGCTTATAAAGAAAAATAGCTGCTATTATAATCCAAGCAATAGGCCAAATACCAGTAGTAAAACCTACTATAATACTAGCAAATGCAGCATTTAACGGCATTTTATAAGCAAAAACTGCAACAAGAATGGCTGTAACAACAGTTAAAAAACCTGCCACATAACCTTTTGTCTTAAAAACCACTAGACAAAGAAAAAAGCAAAGTATAGGTAAAAATGCTACAAATGCACTTAACCAAATGTTGCCAAGTGGGTTAAAATTAGGTGTAAATTCCATAATTTTCCTTTCGTGATAAGATTTTAATATTTTAATTTTAAATGCTGAATTTAGCATATAATAACAACAAGATTAAGAATAATCGTAATATTTTTAACAATATGTTACTTTTTGTAACAAATTTACAAATAAGTTTTTTAAGATATAATAGCTCATTTTATTAATTTAGAAAGGTTATTTTATGAGAGGTTATACCATTTTTTCGGGTTCTGCAAATATTCAATTTGCCAATAAAGTCGCTCAAAGATTAGATTGTAAATTAAGCGATGCTGGAGTTAAGCGTTTTAGTGATGGAGAAATTAGCGTTCAAATTGGAGAAAGTGTGCGTGGTAAAGATGTATTTATTATCCAAAGCACTTGCGCACCAGCGAATGATAATTTAATGGAATTATTAATATTAACTGACGCATTAAAAAGAAGTTCAGCTAATTCAATCACTGCTGTAATTCCTTATTTTGGATATGCTAGACAAGATAGAAAAGCAGCTCCTAGAGTTCCAATTAGTGCAAAATTAGTAGCTGATTTAATGCAAACTGCAGGAATTAGCCGTGTAGCTACTATTGATTTACATGCAGGTCAAATTCAAGGATTTTTTAATATCCCTGTTGATAATTTATACGGAAGTATTATTTTTAACGAACATTTAAAACAAAGAGATTTAAGTAAAGCAGTAGTTGCAAGTCCTGATACAGGCGGAATTGTTCGTGCAAGAGCTGTTGCAAAAGCACTAGATTTAGAACTTGTTATTGTTGATAAACGCCGTGAAAAAGCTAATGAAAGCGAAGTTATGAATGTAATTGGCGATGTAAATGGTAAAGATGTAATTATAGTTGATGATATGATTGATACTGCAGGAACTATTGTTAAAGCTGCTGAAGTGTTTAAAAAATTAGGAGCTAAAAGTGTAATTGCTTGCTGTACTCATCCTGTTTTAAGTGGAGCTGCTTATGATAGAATAGAAAATGGTGCTTTAGATGAGTTAATAGTAACTGATACTATACCACTAGCAAAAGAATGTAAAAAAATAACAGTTTTAAGTGTTGCACCTTTATTTGGGGAAGTTATTCGCCGTGTTTATCATAATGAAAGTGTTAATGGTTTATTTTCATAATTAAATTTTTCATAATTCCTAATTTAATTAATTAGGAATTATTTTTTAAACTTATAGCTAAATAATCCAAATCATCTTCGCTCAATTTATTTGTATTAATAATAAAATTAATATATTTAGTTTGAATATAAATTCCTTGATAATCTATATATTTTATTTTCTTATACTTGACTTTAAATAAGAAAAATCCATATTCAAATTCTAAAAAATCATCATAAAAATTAATTTTGATTAAATTAAATTTTAGCTCAAAAACTAGCGTAATTATAGGATTTAAAATAATTAAAAAATACATTATAATAATTTCATCACTATATTTAAACACTGCAATTATAAAAATAAACCAAATTAATAAAATCAAAAAATATTTATTAAAAGTCTTTAGCCTTATACTATGTTTAAGTAATGGTAATTCATAATCATTAGGGTATTTACCTTTAATATTTAGCATATAAAATATACTCGCAAAAAACATAAAAAATGGGAAAATATATTCTAAATCTTCATAATTATCTCTTACTTTGTATCGCTCATAAATAAAGCCATTTGATTCTAATTGCCTTATTTCTGGATAAAATACGCTAGGAACATAGTAAATAGCTACTTTTTGCCCTATGAGATTTTTTGCATAACTTTTATCTTCTCTTGCTATAAAAGTTTTGTGATTTTTATTATTATCAATCATTTTATAATGCCATATTATGTAATCAGTTCTACTCCTAAATATTTTCTTATAAACTATCTTTTCTATATCATACAATACACCTTCAGCCTTTTTAAGTTCATTAAGATTTTTTGTATGATCGCTTATATATTCCAAACTATAAAAAATTATTATAAAAAAAGTTACAAAAACAAAAAACGCTGAAACTAATTGAAATAAAAATAATAAAAAATTAGCTTTTTTATCATAACAAAGTCTAAAAATAAATATTAAATATAAGTGTTTAAAAAATGCCAACATTACTAAAAAGGAAGCTTGGCTTCCTTAAAATTATAAATATTTTTTAATATTTTCAACCCAAGCATTAATTCTTGCTTCGTTTTTATCTCCATCAGCTTTATCAAGGCAAAGTCCTCTTAAAGCTTTTCCAAATTGTAATCTTGAGAATGTGTAGTTATAATCACTTGAGCAAACTTCGCCTATAAATCTTGCTCCACTAAAAGCTAATTTATCATAAAAATCAGCTACGCCAGAGCAAAAACTATCAGGATGTCTTTCTTGTCCGCCAACACCTACGATAGCTACATTTTTATCGCTAAAATCAATAGTATTTAATAATTTTACTTTACTTCCCCAATCATCAGCCAAAGCACCAAAAAAATAGCTTGAACTCATTAAGATTAAAGTTTTATATTCTGATAATGCGTTTATTTCAACATCTTTAATATTTATAACATCAGCACCAATTTTTGCTGCGATTTGCTCTGCAAAAGCTTTAGTAGTACCACCTTTTGTAGCATAAAAAATACCAACTTTTTTCATAACTTCTCCTTAAAATTAAAATGTAGTTTCATTGTAGCCTAAATAAGATAATTTTTGTTTTAAATATTTTAAAATTATTTTAAGCTACTTTTAAGATTGGGGGGGGGGTATTATATGGCTTTAATTTTTTATTAAGGAGTGTAAATGGATACGAATAGTATTTTAATGAGTATTCAAGACAAGTTGCCAAAAGACGGAATGGCTGTAATTAATTTAAGAGAAAAGTTAGAGAGAATGAACGATGCTGAAAGAAAAAACTTTTCAGACAAACTACTTGCTGCAAAGCTTAAAAATCCTACTACTGGAATTATATGTGCTATGTTTTATGTAGATAGATTTTATCTTGGCTCTATTGGTTTAGGCATACTTATTTTTATACTCAAATTCATTACTTGTATGTTTGCAATAGGAATTATATGGTGGATTATTGATATTATAAATATTGGCAAAAAAGTTAGACAATACAATTATCAACAAATTTTACAAATTATATAAGGATATATCGTGAAAAAAATATATTTTTCTTTAATTGTGGTTAGTGCATTTTGTATAGGTTGTGGTTCTATACCTAGTTGTGATGATAAAGAAGTAACTGATGTTGTTACTCAAATTGTTAAAAAACAAGTTCCTAATATTTCTTCATTAGATATTTCGTATTCTGGATTTATGACTGAAAAAATAGATAAAGAAAAAAAACTAATTAGATGTAAAGCTGAGATGAAAATGACAAATAAAGACACAAAACAAAGTGCTGAAAATTGGTTTGATTATAGTGCAAGATATACTGATGATGGTATGGTATATGTGGAAGTTTATTGATAATTTTGTGTTTAGAATTTGAAATAGGAATTTCCTATTTCAAATTCTTAAATCAATAAAAGCCTAATATCTTCCACCATACCAAGCCAACACAAATCATAACTGCTATATCAATAACACTTACAATAAACCCTACTATCCACCATTTATTAAGACTAACATAACCACTACCAAATACAACAGGAGCAGTCCCTGTAGCATAATGCGTAAGTGCCATCATAATATTTCCTGCAGCTGCTAACATAAAAGCATATAGCATAGGTGGTGCTCCTAAATCAAGCCCTGTTTTATAAAATACTAAAAACATTGCTGAAATATGAGCTGTTGTGCTTGCGAAAAAATAGTGCGAATACAAAAACGCTAAAGTAAAAAATATCATTACAAAAGTTACACTAAGCCCTAAAGATGAAGCTGCCATTTTTAACTCTTGTCCTAAAAATGCAGCTAAACCTAATTTATCAAGCATAGTAGCAAGCATAATTAAAGCAGCAAACCATACTAATGTATCCCAAGCTGTCTTTTCTGCTAATAATTCATCGTATTTTAAAACACCAGTTAAAAGCGCAATTGCAAGTCCTAAAGCTGCCACGCTAGCAGGATCAAATGTTAAAGCCTTTGCATATTCGCTAAAGCCAAACCAATTAGCAAAATTACTAGGCATTCCAGCCCATAAGAATAAGCACAATCCAAAAATACTAAGCATAATTTTTTCATCTAAGCTAAATTTACCCATAGCAGCTAATTCTTTTTTAGCTAATTCTCTTGCATCAGGTGTTTCTTTAAGTTCAGGTGGACTTAAAAAATAAATCACTAATGGCATAAGCAATATCGCGCACATTCCAGGAACAAACATTCCTAAAGCCCATTGCCCCCAAGTAATACTAATATTTGCATTAGTTGCATCTGAAATTAGCTTTACTACCAATGGATTTGGTGCAGTTGCGGTAATAAACATAGCAGATGTAATTGGATTTGATTGATAATTTACAAGGCTAAGATATGTTCCTGCTTTATTTGCACTGCCATTATTTGGCTCTGAACCTAGAGCTTTAGCAATTGATTGAACTATTGGATTAATTATACCACCGCCCCTTGCAGTATTTGATGGAGTAATTGGAGCTAAAAACACTTCGCTTAAAGCAATTGAATATCCTATACCTAAAGTTTTTTTACCAAATATGCTTAAAAAATAAAATGCTAATCTTCTTCCAAGACCAGTTTTGATAATACCACGAGCGAGCATAATAGATATTACAATAAGCCATATTAAGCTATTAGAAAATGCACTTAAAGCATCTTTAATAGCAGCCTTACTTCTAGCAGCTCCACTAATATCAGCGCTAACACTAATTGTGGAAATTGCTATAAAAGCAATAGATATTAAGCTAACTGCACCAAGTGGCATTACTTTTAAAATAATACATAAAACAGTAGCTATAAAACAACCTAAATATATCCAAGAAAGTCTTGCATCAAATAAGCTTAATTCTAATAATTTTTGTTCTGAAAAATCAGAATGAGCCTTTAATAAAGCAGCTTGTTTAATAGAAATTAGACTTTCAGGAACCGGAATAAATACAAATGAAATAGCTATTAATATACATAAAATAGCTAAAGGAATTTTATCCTTAGTCATAACATCTCCTTTTCAAAAAGTAAGTAATTATAATAAGAATTTATTAAAAAGAAAAATAAAGTATATTTTTTAATAATTTAAAGATTAATATTAAATTTTTATTAAATAATTAATATTTAAGCCCTATAAAGGGCTTAAAATTATTCTCCTAAAGCTTTTTTAGCGTATTTTATACCTAAATCATAAGCCTTAGCATTTGCATCACGAGTTTTTGGTGGCACATGACTTAACATAACTTCTTTTACAACATCAGTATCCATACATTTGCTCATATATACCGCAATTGCAAGCGCAACAACTGATTGAGTAGCCACATTGCCAACTTCATCTTTAGCTATTGTAATGATTGGAATTTCAAATATTTTAAATTTCTTTCTATCTTCTTCACTTGGTTTTACTAGATTTGGCTCAACTACTATTATTCCACCTTCACAAACACCATCTTTAAAACCAGAATAGCCTTTTTGAGCAGTTGAAAGCATAAAAGTAATTTCGCCTTCAACTGCATAAGGAAATAATATTTCTTCATCATCTAAAATAATATCAACCTTAGTTGGACCACCACGAACTTGAGAAGTATATGTGCTAGCTTTTATAGCATAAGCACCTTTTTTACTACTTCCACCCTTTTCCATCCAAGCAGCTGCTAAAATCTCACCAGCGGTAATTACGCCTTGACCGCCTTCTCCACCAAATCTTAATTGGAATTTCATTTAGCACCCCCTAAAGCATTTAAATTAACCATTCTACCTTCTTTAGCAGCACGGCGAACTTCTTCATAAGCTTTGCAATATTCAGGTTTAGTTTTATTTTCATATAAAATTCCAACTGGGAATTTATCAACTTTTTCTTCATCGCTTAATTTATCAAATTTAGATTTTTCAACAGAACGATTACTTATCCAATCAAGCATTTGAACAGCTTCGCCCATTTTATTTTTACGACCTAAATTAATATGGCAGTTACTAAAGCAATCAATAAAACTATATCCTTCATGAGCCATTGCTTTATAAATCATATTTTCAAGTTTAGCTGCATCAATTACATTACCACGAGCTATAAAACTAGCTCCAGCTGCTTTTACTAATTCGCAAGCATCAAATGTAGGGTCAATATTACCAAATTGAGCTGTAACCGTGTAAAATCCTTGTGGGGTCATTGGGCTTGTTTGAGAATTTGTAAGTCCATATATAAAGTTATTAATCATAATATGAGTTAAATCAATATTTCTTCTTGCAGCATGGATTAAATGATTACCACCAATTGCAGTTGTATCGCCATCACCTGTTACAACTATTACATGTTTAGTTGGATTAGCTAATTTAATACCAGTTGCATAAGCTAATGCACGACCATGAGTTGTATGAACGGTATTGCAATTTACATATGAGCTCATACGACCACTACAGCCAATACCACTAACTACGCAAACATCATCCATATTCCAACCCATTTTTGCAATTGCTTTAATAATACATTTTAAAACAACACCATCACCACATCCCCAGCACCACTGAGTAGGCATTTTATCTACTCTTAAATAATCATCATAATTAAAAGCCATTAGAAACTCTCCTTTACTTTTGCTTCAATTTCACTTGGAGTTATTGGACGACCATTAGCTCTATGTAAGCTAGCAAAATCATCTCTCTTACTTGCTCTTTGAATTTCTTCTAAATATTGTCCCATATTTAATTCTGTTACTAAAATTTTCTTAAATCTTGAGCAAACTTGCGCTATTTTTTTCTCATGAACTGGATATAAAGTAATTGGTCTAAATAAACCTACTTTCAATCCTTGCGCTCTAAGTCTTGCAATTGCTTCTTTTGCAGCACGAGCAACGCTTCCGTAAGCAATAATGCAAATATCAGCATCATCTAACATATATTCTTCATAAAGTGCTAATTCATCTACTTTATTTTTAATCTTACCAACTAATCTTCTCATATTATAATCAACTATTTTGCCATCTTCAGTTGGAAAACCTATATCTCCGTGATGAAGACCAGCTATATGATAACGATAGCCTTTAAAGAATGGATTTAATGTAGCAGGTTCATCCATATCAGCCTTATAAGGCTTATAATCTTTTGGGTCTCCTGTAAATTCACGGCGTGGTTCTATTTTTAAATCTTTTACATCAGGTAAAATTGCTTTACCATTCATATGTCCAACCGTTTCATCCATTAATAAAAATACTGGAGTTGAATATTTATTAGCATAATTAAATGCTGTTATTGTTAGATTATAGCTTTCTTCAAGACTAGCAGGTGCAATAGCAATACTTGCTATATCTCCATGGCTTGGAGCTTTCGCTTGAAATAAATCACCTTGAGCAACACGAGTTGGAAGACCAGTTGATGGACCACCACGCATAACATTTACTATTACGATTGGAATTTCAGCTATGTATGCAAGCCCTATTTGTTCTGCTTTTAAGCTAATTCCAGGACCACTACTTGCAGTCATTGCTTTTGCACCACTCATAGCCGCACCTAATGCAACGCTAATTCCACTTATTTCATCTTCCATTTGAATAAATGTTCCACCAGCTTTTGGTAGCATATGGCTTAATTCATGAGCTATCTCACTACTAGGAGTTATTGGATAACCACCAAAAAAAGAACAACCACAATCAATTGCAGCTTGAGCTATTAAATTATTTCCTGTTGATATTATTTCTCTCATCTTTACGCCTTTAACTTTTTAAAATTGTTAGCTTTAATTGCAGCCGCTCTATCTTTACCTTCTTGAGTAGGTTTTGCAAATTTAAAGCCTTTAGCATCTGCAACATTAATCGCAAAATCAGGACAATGAGTTTCACAATCTCTACAACCTATGCATGATTCTGGATTAACTACTTCAATCATTTGACCTAAAACAGCACTTGGTTCATCTCTCATAGCAATAACGCCCATAGGACAATAGCTTACGCATATATTACAGGCTTTACATCTTTTTTCATCCACCCATACAGGTGCATTATTATTATTTTCCATTTTTAACCTTTCTAAGCCTAGATTATCTAGGCTTTAATTATTTTAAAATTTCTTTGATTTTTTTACCGATATCTGCAGGAGAATCAACTACATGAACACCATAGCTTTTTAAAGCTTCTTTTTTAGCAGCAGCACTTTCATCAGCACTTCCTACAATAGCACCTGCGTGACCCATTCTTTTACCTTTTGGAGCAGTTGCACCTGCTATAAATGCTACAACAGGTTTTGTGATATTTTCTTTTATAAATTTAGCAGCTTCAACTTCTAAGCTTCCACCAATTTCACCTATCATAACTATAGCTTTAGTTTCGCTATCTTTTTCAAATTCGGCTAATAATTCTTTATAAGCAAGACCTATGATTGGGTCTCCTCCAATTCCAACTGCAGTTGTAATTCCATAACCGCCTAAAACAACTTGATTTGCTGCTTCATAAGTTAAAGTTCCACTTTTAGAAATTACACCGATATTTCCTTTTTTAAATATAAAGCCTGGCATAATTCCTAATTTACATTCATCTGCAGTGATAATTCCTGGGCAGTTTGGTCCAATGATTTTCATACCTTTTTTATTTGCATAAGCTTTTGCGAACATCATATCTTTTACAGGAGTATGTTCTGTGATTACTACTGCAAGTTTAATTCCTGCATCAGCAGCTTCAATGATACTATCTCCAACAGCAAAAGGAGGAACGAAAATTAAACTTGTATCAGCACCAGTTTTACTAACTGCTTCTTTAACTGTATCAAATACAGGCTTTCCTAAATGAGTTTCTCCACCTTTAAATGGAGTTACACCACCAACTATATTTGTGCCATAAGCAATACATTGTTCTGCGTGAAATGTAGCTTCTTTACCTGTAAAGCCTTGAACTATTACTTTTGTATTTTTATTTACTAATATACTCATTTTTTCTCCTTACTTTACTAAGCTTTTTACAATTTCAGCACCATTTGCAAAATCTGTTGCTGCGTGAATATTTTTAAGACCTGAATTATCTAGAATTTCTTTTGCTTCTTTAGCGTTTGTTCCATCTAAGCGAACTACTACAGGAATATCAATTTTAGTTGTTTTTGTAGCTTCTAAAACACCATTTGCAATTCTATCACATCTTACGATACCACCAAAAATATTTATGAAAATTACTTTTACATTCTTATCTCTCATAATAATCTCAAATGCTTTTGCAACGGTTTCAGCACTTGCTCCACCACCAACATCTAAGAAGTTTGCTGGTTTGCAGCCACTATAATTAATAATATCCATTGTAGCCATTGCAAGACCTGCACCATTTACCATACAAGCCACATCGCCATCAAGTTTTACATAACTTAAACCATATTTACTAGCTTCTAGTTCTGCTGGGTTTTCTTCTGTTTCATCTTTTAATTCTGCAATATCTGGATTTCTATAAAGACCACTATCATCAAAACTCATCTTAGCATCAAGTGCGAAAAACTCGCCTTCTGCAGTTTTGATTAATGGATTAATTTCTACTAAATTTGCATCTTTTGCTAAATATAATTTATATAATTTATCTATAAATGTTATTAATTTTTTACCTTCATCTTTATTTAGACCTAAAACTTTTACTACTTCAAGTCCGTGAAACATTTTAAAGCCAATTGCAGGGTCAATTGTAACTTTTGCTATTTTTTCAGGTTGCTCTGCTGCAACTTTTTCTATATCCATACCACCTTCACTTGAAGCAATGATTGTGATTTTTTCTTCCATTCTATTAAATAATAGTGCTAAATAATATTCTTTAGCAATATTTGCACCACTTTCAATATAAAGTTTTCTAACAAGTTTTCCTTCTGGTCCTGTTTGATGAGTTACAAGGTTCATACCTAATATTTTTTCAGCATACATTTTAACTTCATCTAAATTCTTAGCGATTTTTACACCGCCACCTAAACCACGACCACCAGCGTGGATTTGAGCTTTTACAGCCCAAACACTTCCGCCTAATTCTTTTGCGTTTGCAACAGCTTCTTCAACACTAAATGCAACCTTACCTTTTAAAGTAGGCACACCAAATTTAGCAAAAATTTCTTTTGCTTGATATTCGTGTATATTCATATTTTCTCCTTAAATTGATTTTAAAATTTCATTAAATGTAACACTTGGTCTCATTATCTTTTCAGCTACTTCGCCTAAAACATAATATCCACCTAATTCAACTGCTTTACCTTCTTCATTCATATATTCTTCAATGATTTTAGAAGAATTTGAATTAAGTTTATCAGCAATAACTTTAAAAAACTTATTCATACTTTCATCATTATTTTGCTTAGCAAGTGCATTCGCTAAATATATTGCAAAATATACATGACTTGTTCTATTATCGTTTTCTTTCGCATTTCTACTTGGAGCTTTATTTTCATTTAAATAATGAGATATTGCTTCATCAAAAGCTTCTGCCATAACTTTTGCTTTTGCATTGCCTTTGTTTCCTTCAAATTCAAGTGAGCTTTGAAGAGCTAAAAACTCGCCTAAACTATCCCATCTTAAGTGATTTTCTAATACAACTTGCTCAACTTGTTTTGGAGCAGAACCACCCGCACCTGTTTCAAACATAGCTCCGCCATTTAGCATTGGAACTATTGAAAGCATTTTCGCACTTGTTCCTAATTCAAGTATTGGGAAAAGGTCTGTTAAATAATCTCTTAAAACATTACCTGTAATTGATATACAATTTTTACCACTTCTAATAATTTCTAAACTTTTTTTGCAAGCTTCATAAGGGCTTAAGATTAAGAAAGTTTCTCCTAATTCTTTTTTAACTAAATCAATGATTATTCTATCACTTGCTCTTTTGCTATCAAGCCAGAAAATTCCTTGCTCGCCACTTAATTCACATCTTTGTTTTGCAAGTTTTATCCAGTTTGCTATTGCATCAGGTTTTGCTAAATTAATTCTATAAATATCACCCTTTTTAACTTCATGTGATAATAAAACTTCGCCATTTAACTCTATTTGATAAGTAGCGTCGCAATCAGCTATGAAAGTTTTATCATGAGAGCCATATTCTTGAGCTTTTTTAGCCATTAAACCAACATTGCTAACCGAACCAACCACACTTGGATTAATACTTCCATTAGCTCTCATATCATCTAAAACTGCTTGATAAATTGTTGCATATGTTTGATCAGGAATAACAGCATTTGTATCCATTTCTGCACCATTTTTATCCCATAATTTAGCACCATTTTTAAGCATTGCAGGCATTGAAGCATCTACAATTACATCACTTGGAACATGAAGATTAGTAATACCTTTATCAGAATTAACCATTGAAATTGGTGCTCTTGTATTTAATATTTCTTCGTATCTTTTTAGGATTAAATCTTTTTTGCTTGAGTTTTCAACCTTACTTAAAAGCTCACTTAAACCATTGTTTGGATTAATGCCTAGATTTGCAAACTCATCGCCAAATTCAGCAAATAAATCTTTAAAATAAACTTTTAAAGCGTGAGCAAATAATACAGGGTCACTTACTTTCATCATAGTTGCTTTTAAATGAAGCGAGAATAAAATATTTTCTTGTTTGCAGTGATTGATTTGTTTTTCATAAAACTCATCTAGTTTTGCAACATTCATAAAAGTCGCGTCCATTACTTCATCTTTTACAACATCAAAAGATTTTAGCTCAGTTTTAGCCCCATTTACAACTTTATATAATTTAGCAGTGCCATTTTCTTTGATTAAAGTTGCCTTTTCATTAGAGAAAAAGTCATCGCTACTCATACAAGTTACACAACTTTTACTATCTTTACTAAAGGTTTTTGTTCTATATGGATTTGCTTTTGCGTATTCTTTTACAGCTTTTGTGCTTCTTCTATCTGAGTTTCCTTGTCTTAAAACAGGATTTACAGCAGAACCTAAAACTTTTGCATATTTTTCTTTGATTGCTTTTTCGCTATCATTTTGTGGTTCATCTGGATAATTTGGAACATTATATCCTTTTGATTGTAATTCTTTTATGCAAGCCTTAAGTTGCGGAATAGAAGCAGAAATATTTGGAGTTTTAATTACATTTGCTCCATCAAGTTTTACTAATTCACCAAGTTTTGCAAGTGCATCTTCACACTTTTGCTCATCTTTTAAACACTCTGGAAAACTAGAAACTATTCTTGCTGCCAATGAAATATCAGCTGTAGTGATTTCAATATTTGCATGCTTTAAAAAAGCCTTTGCAATTGGTAAAAAACTTAAAGTTGCCAACGCTGGCGATTCATCTGTGAAAGTATATACAATACTCATCGTAACTCCTTTAATTAAATTTTAGATGAATGTATAACTGCTAAGTTAAAAAAGAGTAAATCAAAAAAAATTAAATTACTCTTATCTTTGCCTTTCTATTTCTTTTTCGTGAGCTGCTAAAGTTGTATTAAACCTATGTGTACCAGTCCTTTTATCTCTCATAAAATATAAATAATTTGTCTTAGCTGGAGAAATTGCTGCCAAAATTGCTTGTGTAGAAACGTTACAAATTGAAACACTTGGTAAACCAGAATTTTTATAAGAATTAAATTCTGAATTATCTTCTCTAATCATTTGTGGAGTTACTTTTATGTGAGAATTCATACCATAATTTAGCATTCCATCCATTTGTAGTTTCATACCTTTATTTAATCTATTATAAATAACACTCGCTACAATAGGCATTTCGCTTTCATTAGCAGCTTCTTTTTGAATAATACTAGCTACTATAATAAATCTATAAAATTTATATTCAGTATAATCTCCAAACACTTTTTTACTAATTGTTTCGTTTCTTTTTTTTGTAAATTCTAATAAATATTTTATAAACAATCTTTCACTAATTCCTAATGGAATTGAATAAGTATCAGGAGTTAGCATACCTTCTTTTCTACTTGATTGAGAATATAATTCATCTAATAATTTATCAGGATTTAAATTAAGTTTTTTTGCTGCAATTTCTCTTAAAAAATATTCACTTGTTTCACCTGGAATTAAAGTAAGATTAACTAACGCAGCTTTATTTGTAGTTAGCTCTTTTAAAAATTCATATCTTGTTAAAATAGGTTTAGATACTGCTATCCAACCACTTTGCGGGTGTCCAAAAAATAATAACAAATATTGGTCTATTTTGCTAAATTGCAATTTAGTGTTATTTAAACTTGTTATAATTTTAGCATTAGAGCCTTGTGGTATAAATACAACGGAATTTGACTTAACAGGCTGCAATAAGTAAAACAAAATCGCTAGGACAAAAATGCTTAAAACATCAAAACACATAAATAAAATAATTAAAATTCTTTTTATATTCATATTCTTAATAATCGCCTTTGTATTTGTATTAGCCAACGGAATTTCAATTAAGGATTTTAAATTAATTAATATTGAAATCTCTGAGCTTTATTTGAAACTTGATAAAAAACTAATCTTAAATATAAATAAAGTTTATATAAAAAAAGCAAATAGCAACGAAGTGCTAGATATAAATCAAATTAGAAAAAAAATATTAAGCCTTAAAGAATACAAACAAGTATTTTTGTTTTTTCAAAGTATTAATATAAAAAATATTCAAATAAATGATGCTTTAGTAAAAATATATTATGATGAAAACCAATTGAATATCCAATCAGATGATATTGAAGCAAATATAAAAATAAATCTATACTCAAATGAGCTTTTAGCAAACATAACAAATCTAAAATATAAAAACTTATATTTTTATGGAGATATAAAAATAGCTAAAGATGTTGAAATTAAAGGATATTTACACTCTATAAACAATGATTTAAACGCAAAAATAAATATAATAAATACAAAAAATGATTTTTTATTAGGCGTTGATAATTTAGAGATTAAAAATCAACAAGAAGCATTTAAACATATTGAAAATTATTTAAAACCAATACTAAAAGAATGGCTAATAACTAGAGTAAAATTTGATAATTTTAAAGGTAGCTTTATTGTAAAAATAAAAAATAATCAACTAGAAAATACCTTAGGAGAAGGCATTTTTACAAATGTAATTGCAAATTATAATGATAAAGCACCAAATGCTTATGCAAAAGAAGTTAAATTAAGCTTAAAAGATTATAGTTTAAAGCTATTAGCAAATAATTTAAATTCTCAAGACAATATCACGACTATTGATGAATTTAATTTAACAATAGATAATTTATTAAAGCCAAATATTGATATAAATATCATCTCAAATAATACACTTTACAATAGTGAAATAGAAAAAATACTAAATGCTTATAATGTTGTTTTAGGGTTAAAGCAAAATAGTGGTAAAACAAGCACCTTAGTTAATATAAAACTAAATAACGACCATACTCACAATGTAAAAGTAGATGTTAAAACCAATGGAAATTATTCTTTTAGTAATTTTAACTTTAACGCTAATTTAAATATAAGTGTAAATGATAATTTAGTAGCAATTCAAGGTAATGCAGATACAAAAGAATTAAAAATAAGCAATGCGGATATAAATTTAGATACCAAAACCAAATTAGCAAGTGTAAATATAAAGACTTTAGGAATTGATTATAAAGATTATTTTTATTACAGCGATAAAGCAAAAATGAATTTAAATCTAAATAATAAAACTTTAGATTTTCCGGCATTGAATACCACAATATATTTTGATAAAAATTTACTTATAAAAAGCGATATTTCAAGTATTGTTAGTTATTCAAAGCAACTTAAAAAATTAAATTTTAATGATGGAGATATTGAATTAAGTAGTAAAGATGGGGCATTTTTTGTAAATATATTTAATGCTAAATTTGATTTTAATTTATATAAAAATAATCCAAATAATTTAGATAATAATTATAAATATACTCAAGATGACTTTTATATAAGTATTCAAAACAACATAACCACAATAAATACCAAAAGCAATCTTATTAATTTAAATTCTCAAAACAATAAAACAACTATTAATCTAAATAATCTAATAATAGACGCAAATAAATTAAATAATGATGAAAATAATGATAGCAATAATAATATAGCTCTTAATTTATTAAATTCTAAGATTATTTATAAAGATTTTTTATTTAATTTCAAGAATTTAAAACTGAATAAAAATCCTTATGAAACTTCAATCAGTGCAAGTTTTATTAAAGGTGGAGATTTGATAGCCCAAATAGGAAAAAACAATTTTAAAGCCTACCTAAGAGAACTAAGCCATCAAGCACTAAATGAAATCGTAAATAAAGAAGTTTTTATAAGTGGAGAAATTGATTTAGATGCAAAAGGCAATACTTTAAGTGATTATGAAGGCTTAATTAATATAAGAAATGCCTATTTATCAAATACTAAAAACTACATAAATCTAATCGCATTTATAGAAAGCATACCGGCTTTAGTAACTTTTAATAAACCGGGTTTTACAAAAAAAGGTTTAGGGATAAAATTTGGCTCAATTGAATTTAGAAATAAAAATGACATTATAAATATTGATAAGGTTAATATTTTAGGTTACAACATAGATTGTAGCGGTCAAGGCATTATTAATACAAAATCAAAAACAGCAGATATTACTCTTAATATTTTTACTCTAAAAAATACAAATAAAATCATAAGCAATATTCCTATCGTAAAAGAAATATTTATAGGCGGTAAGGATAATAAAATAGCTACTCAATTAAAAATTAGCGGTAGTTTAGACAATCTTGAATATAAAACTAGCCTAGCTAAAGATATATTAACAAGTCCTTTTATACTTATGAAAAATATCATCACTCTACCTAAAAATATAATAGATAGATAAAAATTAGAACTACTCAAGTTCTAATTAACCAAAACAATATCAAAC
>NZ_JACGAR010000020.1:0-34603 GCF_020137585.1 Campylobacter sp. RM12654 | reverse complement strand
TTGGCTATCAAAATGGTGTTGTAGGTGGATTTTTATTAGCCGCATTAGGTGCTATTTTATTCTATCCTGCAGCAGGAACTCATAGTTATGCTATATTTTTAGGTGCTTTATTTGTTTTAGCTAGTGGGGTAGTGTTACTTCAAGTTACAGGAAATCCGTTCGTTACTTTATTATCACCTAGTGGTAAAGAAGCAAGAAATTTAGCTTTAGTTCAAGCATTTAATTCACTTGGAACAACCGTTGGACCATTTTTTGGTAGCTTATTTATCTTAAGTTCAACTACAAATTTAAGCTTAGAAGAAAAAATAAGCTCGGTTCAATTACCTTATTTAGGAATTGCAGTTGCACTAATTGTTTTAGGAATTTTTGTGAAGTTTTTCATAAAATTACCTGATGTAAGAATTACAGCAGAAGAAATCAGCGAAAACGCACACGATACAAGAACAAGTGCTTGGCAATATAAACACTTAGTTTTAGGTGCTATTGGGATTTTTTGCTATGTTGGTGCTGAAGTTGCTATCGGCTCATTTTTAATTCTTTATTTAATGCCTATTTTAAATATCACTCAAGTAGAAGGTGCTAGTATGATAGCTTATTATTGGGGTGGAGCTATGGTAGGTCGCTTTATTGGAAGTTATATAATGAATTATATTAAACCTGCTTATTGTTTAGCATTCAATGCAGTTATTGCTATGACGCTTTTATTGTGTGCTATTTTAATTGGTGGAGAATTGGGTGCTTACGCAGTTTTAGGTGTTGGATTTTTTAACTCTATTATGTTTCCAACTATTTTTTCACTTGCTACAAATGGACTTGGTCGCTGCACTTCTCAAGCTTCAGGAATTATTTGTATAGCAATCGTTGGTGGAGCTATTATCCCTCCTATTCAAGGAATACTTGCTGATATTGTTAATTTACATATATCTTTCATTATTCCTGCGATTTGCTATTTATATATTTTATTCTTTGCAGTTAAAGGCTATAAATGCAAATAAGAATTTGAATTCAGATTTTTCTGAATTCAAATCTTAAATCTTAACCATAAAAATCCAAGCACAGCAGAACAACAACTAGCACTTAAAACTGCTAATTTTGCACTATTAAAAATTGCTTCATTTCCTTCAAAAACTAATGTATTTATAAAAAAGCTCATTGTAAAGCCAATTCCTGTTAATATACTAGCTCCGTATAAAATCTTTTTGCTAGATGGTAAGGTTGCACCTAGTTTATTAGCAAGTAAGCAAAAACTAAATACTCCTAATTGCTTTCCAATAAATAAACCAAAAAATATTCCAAAAAATACACTATTTAAATTATCTAAATTAAACTCAAGCAATACCCCAGCATTAAATAAAGCAAATATAGGCAATATTGCATAATTTACATAAGGGGTTAAATCGTGCATAATTTGCTCTAAAAATTCTTTATTGTCTTTAGTATGTAAAGGGATAAAAAATGCGCAAAGCATTCCAGCTAAAGTAGTATGAACTCCACTTTCTAAAACACAAACCCAAATAAAAGCACCTACTATTAAATAAAACATTTTGTAAGTGCAATGGAAAATATTTAATATAAATAATAACCCAACACCAATAGAGCCTAAAACAAGAGAAATATATAAAAGGTCATTTGTATAAAATATCGCAATTATAATAATTGCAGCAATATCATCAAATATTGCAAGGCTTAATAAAAATACTCTTACACTATTTGGAACATAGTTTTTTAGCATTAATAAAATAGCAATAGCAAACGCTGTATCAGTTCCTGTTGGAATTGCAAATCCACTTAATCTATAAGTATCAAAAAAATTAAATATAGAATATATTAAAGCAGGAACAATAATTCCACCTAAAGCACCAGCAAGCGGTAATAATCTTTTGCTATTTGTATTTAGTTCTCCGCATAGAATTTCTTTTTTTACTTCAAGTCCAATCCAAAAGAAAAATATAGCAACCAATCCATCATTTACCCATAAAAATAATGGTTTGCTTAAAGAATAATCTAAAAAGCTAACAGATGCTCTAGCTTCTAAACAAGCATTGTAAAATTCACTAAATGAAGAATTTTTTAAAAATATTGCTAAAAATGTCATAAATAATAATAAAAATGCAGGTAAAAGTTCGTTGTTTTTGATTTTTGATAACATTTCTCTCCTTTTAAATAAATTAAATAAAACATTCTTAGTAAAAAATGCTTGATTTAAAGAATTATAAAGGTTTTAAAAGCGATATTTACTCTGATAATAATTAAAAAAAATAAATAAAAGTTTATAAAAGATAATAATTTTTATTATTTAATAATTTAAAAATAAAATTAAAATTCCTATTTTAAATTCTTACATTTAAAATAGGATATTTGAATTATTTTGTTGTATCTGGAAGTTTTTCAATATAAAGGCTAGTTGAAGGGAAAGCAAAACTTAGACCATTTTTCTCAACTATTTTCATAATTTCCATTAATATTTTGCTTTTTTCATCATAATATTGTTTAGCACTAACGCTTTTTATATAAAAGTATAGCTCTATATTGATACTACTTGCAGCAAAATCATCTAGCCAAACATAAATTGATGATTTAAAGCCTTCTAAATCATTGACAGAAATTAAATTTTGTTTGTAATAATTTTTGTTTTTGTGTTGAAATACATCATCGTTTTCGTTAGCAATTATATTATTGCTTGTCAGCAATTCTTTTATATCGTTTATAAAATTTTGTATTTGCTCTGTGCTTGCGTCGTATGTCAAGCCAACGCTCATTCTTACTCTTCTACCATATTTTCTTTTTGAATAATTTTTTATATTTCCATTTAATATCGTAGAATTTGGGATAAATACTAAGCAGTTATCAAAAGTTCTTATGGTTGTTTTTCTAAGACCTGTTTCAACTATTGTTCCTTCTATTCCGTTAATTTCTACCCAATCACTTTGAGAAAATGAATTATCAAATAACATTAAAACAGAAGCAAAAAAGTTAGCGATAATATCTTTTGCAGCAAGTGCAACTGCTAAACCACCAATACCTAATGAAGCAATAATTGCTGAAATATCAAAACCTAATTTAGCAAGTATGATTAATATAGCTATGAAGACTATTATAAAATATAGTATTTTTAGCATAAGATTTATTATTTCTTTTTTACCGCTTCTTTTAGCAATTTTTGAAATAATTATTACTCCGTATCCATCTAAGATAGTTATTAATAACCAAGTAAATGCCATAGTGTTAATAATGCCAAATAGCGTTAGTATAAGTGTCATAATTGGAGCAGGATAGAACGCTATTAGAAAACATAACCATAAACCATATATATAAAATAAAGCAATTAATGGTTTTGTTGATTTTTGTAATAATTGCAATGAATGATCATCATGGTTTTTCTTAAATACTCTTAAAATTATTGCAAAAATTATTTTAAGAACTAATTTTTTTAATAAAAATATAAATAGCATTATAAGAGTGCATATTATCACTTTGCCAGGGTTTATATATTTATTTACTTCTTCTGGAAAATATGAATTAAATTTGCTTAAAAATTTATTAGTATCTAGTTGCTTAAAAATATCATTAGTGGTAAATATATCTGTATTTAGTCTAAGATATGTTAAAAGTTCTGTATAAGAATTGATTTTAATTTTTACCTCTTGGTTATCACTTGTATAATTACTAATCGTTTTTATGCGTTCATCTATTAGATTTTTTAAATCTGTTTTATGCTCTTCTTTAGAATTTAGATAAGAAATAATTTCTAATAAACATTCATAAAAATTTTGTTCTACTGCTTGTAAAATTTTATCATTATTAGTTTTTTTAATATCTTTTAATATGTTTTTGTCTAAATTCTCTGGTGTAATTAGGGTTGGAAATATTGCTAGTATTTGATTTTTTTCATTTTTTAATTCTTTGATTTCAGAATTTATTTTGAGTTTATTTTGGCTGTTTTCATCTTTTTCATCAGCTAAAAATTTATTTAATTCTTCTATTTTTATGTTTTTAGTAGAAAAATTATCAATATTATTTAATAGCTCATTAGAATATAAAAAAACCCCAAATAATAGTATAAATAAAATTCTCATTTAATATCCTTTAATGGTTTAAAGTGTCCGTCATTAGGGCAGTATTCATAGATTTCTCCTGTTTCTATTAAAAAATACCAAGCTCTAATTTTTAATTTATTCTCATCAATTCTTTTTTGAACTTCAGGATAGCCTAATAAATTTTCATAGCTATTTAAAATATTTGCTTTTTCTATCATCCAAGACCTTAATGCGTATTGACCTTCGTAGTGGTTTAGTTCTAATGTAAAATCAACTTGTTGTTTAATATCATCAATTAAAGAAACCCATTTTTTTACGTTAGGTAAAAGTTCTGCTTTTTTACTAGGAATATCTTTACATCCACCGCAGTTGCTATGCCCACATATTATTACATTTTCAACATTTAACGCATATAAAGCATATTCAATAGCTGAAGTTGTTGCTAAATATTCATCTTTTACACGATATGGTGGGATAATATTTGCTATATTTCTTACAACAAATAATTCTCCTGGAACTGTTGAAGTTATTAGATTAGGAATTACTCTTGAATCAGCACAACCTATAAATAATGTATGTGGATTTTGCTCTTCTTTTAAATCTTTAAATAAGTCTTTATGTTCTAAAAACCCTTCTTGCATAAATTGCAATGCGCCTTTTATTAATTTATCCATTTTTTATCCTTGTTAAAAAGCGAAATTATATAAAAAAATTTCAATGAGATATTAACTAACTTAGTTATAATCAAGTGCATTTAATAATAACAAGGAGACAATTATGAGTTTATACGAAAGAACTCGTGCTAGTTCAGCAATTCGCTCAGATGCTGCTATTTTTGTAAGAGATACATATATGTATTTTGCACTTTCACTAGTTGCAGCTACTTTAGGAGCTTATTTAGGTGCTACTTATTTAGCTAGTTTTTTAGTTGGCAATATTTGGGCTAGTATAGGAACGCTTATAGTAGAAATTGCCTTAATTATGATATTAAATAGAAAAAGTGAGGTAACTAATGGTGCTATTGCTATGCTATTTGTATTTGCATTTATTAGTGGATTAAGCCTTACTGGAATTATTTATATTACTTTACAAAGTCAAGCAGGTGCTACAATTATTGCTCAAGCTTTATTCTTAACAACTTTAGCTTTTGCAGGTCTTAGTGTTTTTGCATTTACAACTAAAAGGGATTTTAGCGTTTTTGCTAAAGGATTTTTTATAGTTTTATTAATTATGATAGGTGCGTCTTTATTAAACTTATTTTTCCAAAGCCACCTTTTACATTTAATAGTTTCTTGCGTTGGAGCAATAGTATTTAGCTTCTTTATCATTTATGATACTCAAATGATAATTCGTGGAGCTTATCAAACACCAATTCAAGGTGCAATTGCTTTATACCTTGACTTTATTAATTTATTTATATCTTTATTAAATATCTTAAGAAGCATTAGAGACTAATTTTTAAGCCTTCAATTTTGAAGGCTTTAACTTATTTTAAATTTTATAACATATAATACAAACTTTATTTTTAAACGAAAGAAGTAATATGAACACAATTTTTATCGCAATTCAATTTATTTTAGTAGTTATTATTTGTGCTTGCGTTCTTATGCAAAAAAGCTCAAGTATAGGCTTAGGTGCTTATAGTGGTTCTAATGAGAGCTTATTTGGAGCTAAAGGTCCTGCTGGTTTTTTAGCAAAATTTACTTTTATTATAGGAGTTTTGCTAGTAGCTAATACTATTTATTTAAGCTATAGTTATAACACTAAAACTGGTGAAAGTCTAGTAAATAAACTAGAAAATGCTAGCAAACAACTTAATGACACTAATCAGCCTAAAGCATTACCAGAATCAATTAAATAAAAGGAATACTAATGTTAAATGATATTTATTCAAAACAAAAAGAACAAAACGAAAAAGCTCACAATTCTTTAAAAAAAGATTTTATGACTTTAAGAACAGGTAAAGTAAATATTTCTATATTAGATAATGTTTTTGTAGATTATTATGGAACCCCAACTCCATTAAATCAAGTTGCAACCGTGTTAGCAACTGATGCAACGACAATTACTATTAGTCCTTGGGAAAAATCTATGATTAAGGCTATAGATACTGCTATAAAAGCAGCAAATATCGGTGTAAATCCTAATGCTGATGCTGATGGAGTTAAATTATTTTTCCCACCAATGACTAAAGAGCAAAGAGAAGAAAATGCTAAAGCTGCAAAAGCAATGGGAGAAAAATGCAAAGTAGCTATTAGAAATATCAGAAAAGACGCTAATGACGCTGTAAAAAAATTAGAAAAAGATAAAGCAGTAAGCGAAGATGAAGCTAAAAAAGCTTACGATGAAGTTCAAAAATTAACAGATGCAGCAATAGCTAAGACTGATGAATTAGTTAAAGAAAAAGAAACACAATTACTTAAAGTTTAAAAATGGCAAAGGCTAAGGTAAGTTTAGCTAGCCTTTATGATAAATTAAAAGCTGGCATTGTTGATATGTTTATGATAATGATGCCAATACAATACTTCACTACCTATATCTTAGTAGGTAGTGCTAGTGAGTATAGACAAAATCAATCTTTTATATTATTTGCAACCATTACTTATCTTTTAGTTTTATTTTTACTTTTATTTTTTAAAGGTCAGAGTTTAGGGTATAAATATTTAGGTTTGCATTTAAGAAATAAAAATGGTAAAAAAGCAAGTTTATTTCAAGTTTTTATTAGATTGGTATTGTTTGTGCTTACATTTTCTTTATTATTTGGTATTTTATTTCCATTTTTTAGAAAAGATAGGCAATATATACACGATTTATTTTCAAACACAATAGTCCTTAAGGAGAACAAATGATGGATAGAAAAAGAATTTATAATCCACAAAGTAATGAAGATTTAACATCAAGAAGAGTATTTGGTGGAAATCCACAAGGTATATTAAATTTTACAAAAGCAAAATATGAGTGGGCTTTAAAATTATGGGATTTAATGGAAGCTAATACTTGGTTTCCTAGAGAAGTTGATACTACAAAAGATGCACTTGATTATAAATGTAATTTAACTTCAAGTGAAAAAAGAATGTATGATTTAGTATGGAGCCAACTAATTTCTATGGATAGTTTTCAAACCAATAACCTTGCTGATAATATCAACCCTTATATAACAGCTCCAGAGATTAATGCAGTATTAGCAAGACAAGCTTACGAAGAAGCAAATCATTCAAAAAGTTATGCAGTAATGGTTGAAGCTATTTGTGATGACACTGATTTAATATATGAAATGGAAAAGCACGACGCTACTTTAAGAAAGAAAAATGATTTTATTTCAAGTTTATATGAAGAACTTGCAGGAGATGTAACTGATGAAAAGTTACTATATGCAATGGTTGCGAATCAAATTCTAGAAGGAATTTATTTTTATAGTGGCTTTACTGCAATTTACGCACTAGCTCGTGCAGGTAAAATGCTAGGTTCTGCTCAAATGGTAAGATTTATTCAAAGAGATGAAATCACTCACTTATTGTTGTTTCAAAATATGATTAATTCAGTTAGAAAAGAAAGACCTGATTTATTTAACGAAAAAACAATTGCTAAAATTTATGAAATGTTTGAAAGAGCTGCAGAGCTTGAAATTGAATGGGGTAAATACATTACTCAAAATCAAATTATGGGCTTTACTGACGATATAATTACTGAATATATTCATTATTTAGTAGATTTAAGACTTAGCTCAATTGGACTTGATAAAAAATATAATGCAAAACATCCTATTAAATGGGTTGATGACTTTTCTAAATTTAACGACCAAAAGAGTAACTTTTTTGAAAGTAAAGTTACAAATTATAGTAAAGGAAGCTTGAGTTTTGATGATTTTTAAGGATATTTACGAACAGCAAAAATGTGCTAGACTTGCTGAAAATATTGCAAATGAAGTTAATATTAGCAATGAGATTAAACAAGCATTTGCTAATACACCAAGAGAAATTTTTATGCCTATGAGTAATTTTGCTTATGAGCTTCACGCAATGCCGCTTAGCTCAAATCAATGGATTAGCTCACCAATTACCGTTGCAAAGATGACAGCAGCACTAGAGCCTGTTGGTGCTGATAGTGTGCTTGAGATTGGTTGTGGTAGCGGGTATCAAGCTGCACTTTTGAGTAATCTTATTAGAAGAGTTTTTTCTCTTGAGAGAATAAAGGAATTATCAAATAAAGCAATAAAAAATCTTGATACAATCAAGGCAAATGTATATGTTCGCCACGCCGATGGAAATAATGGGCTTAAAAATTATGCACCTTATGAGAGAATTTTACTATCTGCATATACAAATAAAGTTCCTGATGTATTATTTACTCAACTTGAAGTTGGTGGAATTTTAGTAGCTCCTGTTGGAAATGAAAATAAACAATATATTACTAAGTATATTAAGCATAAAGATAGAATAGAAGAAATCATTCTTGATTCTTGCACTTTTGTTCCTATGTTAAGTGGTGTTGAATAGTAATTTAACATCACTTTTTAATCTTTATTTTTACTCAAAATATTTTTTAATCTACATTTATTTGTATAATTAGCTTAATAAGGTAAAAATTATCCTTTGTAAAGAAAAATTAATTTTAAAAATATATAATCGAAACTTTATTTAAAAATTAAGGACAAATTGAGTCAATGAATAAGGTTTTCTTATCATTTGTTGTTAGTGGTAGCTTACTAGCATCAAATTATAAGCTAGTTCCATTGAGTGCTGATGGAGTAGCTTTATCTAGCTCAAATTTAGCAAAGAGTTTTAGTGCCGATGCGGCTTTTATAAATCCAGCAAATATGGGATTTTTAGGACAAAATCCACAATTGCATTTTAGTTCAAATTTTTACAATGCTGCTGGCTCAAGATTTACAAATGAATTGGTAAATGGTTTAGATGGCGAACCATATTATAACGCCACTGATGCACACGGAAAAGAGTTTTCGTTCTTTATACCAACACTTGCATTTGTTTATCCTATTAACGAGCAACATTTTGTTGGATTTGCAGGTTATACTGATTTTGCTGCTGTTTATGGATGGAATAGTGATTATGCAAAAGCACTTGCTAATAATATGGATATTCGTGGTGGAACTGCAGCTATTTCCTATGCTTATAAGCCTATTGATGAATTAAGTTTGGGTGCAAGTTTAACATTAAATCATACTAGAATTAAATTTAATATTTTAAAAGATAATGCAAAAAATCCTAGATATATTCCAGCAGATATTAGTAGTGTAAATAGAGTTTGGGTTGATGAAAAAGGTAATGCACATCCTTATTCTTGGGTATATGAAGGAGATGCTAGGGTAGATAATGGTTATAAATTTGGATACAAATTATCTTTAACTTATGTTCCTAAATATTTTGATGATAAATTAAGATTTTCATTACTTTATAATTCTTCTTATAAAAATAAGTTTGAAGGTAATATTGATTTTAAAATGTCAAAGTTTGGAATGTTTGATTTTGCAAATAATTTATCTCCAAAAAATCAAGAACAATTTAATTCTATGCAAATGTCTATTCAAGAGTTAGCAGCTATGAGTATTGGATTGGCTGGTCTTATGAGTGAAGTATATAAAATAGACCCTAACACTGGTTCTATAGTTGGAACTTTACCTACTCAAGATAGTAAAGTTGGTTATAATGGTTATGTGAGTGCTAATTTCTTATATCCTGCTAATGCTAATTTTGGTATTGCCTATGAATATGGTAAACACGAGTTTATGTTTAATATGGGAAGAACATTTTGGAGTAAAGCAAAAACATTGGATTTAAAAATAAATTCACCAGAAATTCCACAATCATTAAAGCTCGCAACAATGCAATTTATGCAAAAGTGTGCAGTACCTGGTAATGATTGTAATACTATTGAAGGTTTTCAAAAAGTTGCTATGAGTATAGGTGCTACTTTAGACCCTAAAGATAAGCAAGCTATTGAAGAGTATTTTTTATCATCATTTTTACAAAGTAGTTTAGAACAAGGTTGGAGAGATACAACATTACTTAGCTTTGGTTATAGATATAACTATGATAAAGAATTATCGCTTATGCTAGGTTTTTCTACAGAAGATAGTCCAGTAAGACGCGAGAAAATAAGCTTTTTAGCAAAAGATAGTAGAATGTATATGTATTCTTTAGGACTTGAATATAGATTAAACAAAAACTTAAAAGTAACAGGAGCGGGAGCATATCAACACTATGCTGATGTTAAAGTAAATAATGTTACTGATAATATTTTGATACAGACTAAAGGTAAGTTTTCAAATCAATCAAATCAGATTGTAAATGTTGGTATCAATTATGAGTTTTAATTAAAGGATGTAAATGCAAAATTATTATGAATACTTAGAACATTATTCTAATTTAAGTAGAGTTGCTATTTTTGATGCAAATGGAAAAATAAGCTTTAAAGAGTTAAAAACTCATGTAGATAAAATGATAGCTTTTTTGCAAAATCAAGGCGTTAAAAGTGGTGACAATGTAGCTTTTATTATGAGTAATTGTAAAGAATTTATGATTTTATATTTTGCAATAGCATCTTTAAAAGCAGTCGCAGTTCCTATTAATACTATGCTAAAATGTGAAGAATATGAGTATATTATTAAAGACTGCGATGCAAAATTATTAATAGTTTCAAAAGATATTAAAGAAGCTGCTGAATTAGCTAATGAATTTAAAGATATTTTAATATACCATTCTTTTGATGATAATTTAAAAGATGGATATTTAGCGAGTTATTTAGATTATGCACCTGTTTATAATTTTAAGTGTGAAGCTAGTATTGATGATAGCGTTCATATAATATACACTTCAGGAACAACAGGTCTTCCTAAAGGAGTTTTATTAAGCTATAAAAATATTTTATCAAATATCAAATCAGCTCAACACGATTTTAAAATAAAATCATCAGATAGAGCCATAGCGTATTTGCCTATGTTTCATAGTTTTACTTTAACAGCAGTTTGTTTATTACCTTTACTTTCGGGTTGCTCGCTTGTAATTGAGCGTTCTGTTTTACCTTTTTCAAATGTTATAAAACAAATTCTATTAAAAAGAGTTACGATATTATTTTCAGTTCCTGTGATACTAAATGCTTTATTAAAAGCAAAGTTACCTTGGTATTTTATGTGGTTTCATAAAATTAGAATTATAGTATCAGGCTCTAGTGCCTTAAGTGAAGGAACTCTTAAAGCCTATAAGGAAAAATTTAAAAGAACCGCAGTTTTAGAAGGCTATGGATTAAGCGAATGTTCTCCAGTAGTTGCGGTAAATCGCCTAGATAAGCAAAAGGTTAATTCAGTAGGTTTGCCATTACACGGGTATCAAGTAAAAGTAGTAGATGATGATTTAAAAGAATTGCCTATCGGAGAAGTAGGGGAGTTAATTGTAAAGGGTGATTGTGTAATGCAAGGCTATTACAATAAACCTGAATTAACCAATGAAGTAATAGAAGGCGAGTGGCTTAAAACAGGTGATATTGCAAGACTTGATGAAGATGGATTTATTTATATAGTAGATAGGAAAAAAGACATAATAATTGCAAAGGGGATTAATATATATCCAAGAGAAATTGAAGATATTATTATGCAATTAGATGAAATTGATTCTTGTGCTGTTATAGGTGTTAAGGATAGTGAGTTAGATGAAAGCGTTGTTGCTTATGTTTGTTTAAAAGAAGGTGCTAAACTAAGTGCTCAAGAAATTCAAAAGTATCTTAAAAAGTATTTAGCAAATTATAAAGTTCCTAAAACAATTGTGTTTAAATGCGAATTACCAAAAAATGCTGCTGGAAAAGTATTGAAAAAAGAATTAAAAAAAGAGTTAGAAATTGGAAAAAATTAAAGAGTTTTTAAGTAATAATTACGAAGAGAGTTTTTTATATTTAAAGTTATTAAATCAAGGTCTATCTAAAGAAGCGTGCATTATATTAAGAACAATGCTAAACAAAACTATAAAATCTCGTTTTGGGATAAAGTTTCATAGCATTGTAGAAGATGCGTTTAATGCTAATACTACCGCTCAAATGGTTTCGTATTTACCAAATTTCGTTGAGCTATATGAGAAAAAATTTATTCAAGAAGCAAGCGGAAAGCAGTTTAATTATAAAGATAATGCAGGGCTTATTTTATTTCAGTCAATAGCACTTACAAGATATGCTCATGTATTTTTTAACCTTGCTAATGAATTTGATGGGGCAAGATTAATTAGTGATAATGAATTAGAAGAATATAAACATAAGCCTTATACTGATTTAAGCGTTTATTTAAATGATTGCTTTGATATGATTGATGCTAGGATTAAATTAGAGTTTTTAACATCGGATTTAAGACTTGATTTGATTAATACAAGGCTTAAAAATAGCCCAAAATTTCATAATCCTTTTAATGAAATTATGAAAGATTATGATTTGAGTGCCGAAGAAACTCTTATATTAATGGCTTTATTAAAAGAAGAATTAACAGGCTCTAAAAAACCACTTCATTATGAAGAATTATTAAGCATAATTAATCCTTATCAATTAGAAAAGATTAGAAATTATGAATTATTAAGTGATGATTCTAAGTTGCTTAGCAATGAATTAATTGAATATGTTGGTAATGATAATAGATTTATTATAAGTGATAATGCTTTAAAATATTTTTTCCCAAATAAAGGCGAAAATATTAAAGCTATTGTAGAAGAATTAAATTTCTTTGAATATTTAGAAATAAATGAAATAGATTTAATAGTTAGTAAAGATATTAGCGATTTAGCAACAAGTCTTAAAAAACGCTCAACCAAAAGTGTGGCAAAAAGATTGAAAGATTGGGGCATAGTAAAAGATGATATTTTAAGAGCTAATATAATTTTTTATGGACCTCCAGGCACGGGTAAGACTATGAGTGCTAGTTATTTAGCAAAAACTTTAAAAAGAGAGATTATCACACTAGATTGCTCTAAAGTATTAGATAAGTATGTAGGAGAGAGTGAGAAAAATGTTCGTGCTATTTTTGATAATTATAAAATAATTAGCAAAAGCGTTAAAACTCCACCTATTTTATTATTAAACGAGGCCGATCAATTTTTAAGCACTAGAAGTGTAGCAAGTCACGGAAGTGAATTAATGCATAATCAAATGCAAAATATTTTCTTAGAACAACTAGAAAAATTTGATGGCATTGTAATAGCTACAACTAACTTTTTAGATAGTTTAGACCCAGCATTTTCAAGGAGATTTGAGTATAAAATCAAATTCTCAAATCCAACAGAAATAGAGCGTGAGAAGATTTGGAAATTACACTTACCAAAAAATGCGGAATTTGAATCAGGATTTAAAGTAGAAGATTTAAAAAGTTATGAATTAAGTGGAGCACAGATTAAAATGGTTGTTAAAAATACTGCTATAAAAGTTGCTCAAGGCGATGGAATTTTTAGATTAGATGATTTTAAAGAAAGTATTCAAAAAGAACTAAATAGCGATTTTTCTAAAGAAATTAAAATGGGCTTTAATTAATCAATAGCCCTTATAATAAAATAAACTACGAAAGGAAAATCCAGTGAATATTATTAAAAAAGCTCTAACATTTGAAGATGTATTATTGGTTCCGCAATATTCAGAAGTTTTACCAAAAGAAGTTGATATTAGTACAAAGCTTACTAAAAATATTAATTTAAATATGCCTTTAATTTCG
Source organism: Campylobacter sp. RM12654 (assembly GCF_020137585.1). NCBI lineage: Bacteria > Pseudomonadati > Campylobacterota > Epsilonproteobacteria > Campylobacterales > Campylobacteraceae > Campylobacter > Campylobacter sp. RM12654. The sequence continues at coordinate 20,872 of NZ_JACGAR010000020.1, read as the reverse complement.
GCTGCTATGGATACGGTTACAGAGCATAAGGCTGCAATAATGATGGCAAGGCTTGGTGGAATTGGAATAATTCATAAAAATATGGATATTGAAAGCCAAGTAAGAGAAATAATCAGGGTTAAAAAAAGTGAAAGTGGTATTATATATGACCCTGTTTATGTTAATACTAAAGCAAAGGTAAGTGATGCTTTAGCTATTATGAATGAATATAGTATTTCAGGTGTTCCTGTTGTAGATAATGATAAAAAATTATTAGGAATTTTAACTAATCGTGATTTGAGATTTGAGACTGATTTTTCAAAAATAGTTGATGAAGTAATGACAAAAATGCCTTTAATTACTGCTAAAAAAGGCTGCACCTTAGATGAAGCTGAAGTAATTTTTAGTAAAAATAAAATAGAAAAATTGCCTTTAGTAGATGAGAGTAATACTCTTTGTGGTCTTATTACTATAAAGGATTTAAAAAAGCGTAAAGAATATCCAAATGCAAATAAGGATAAATTAGGAAGATTAGTAGTAGGTGCTGCTATTGGAGTAGGGCAACTTGATAGGGCTAGAGCTTTAGTAAATGCAGGTGTTGATGTCTTGGTTATGGATAGTGCTCACGGACATAGTAAAGGCATAATTGATACTTTAAAAGAAATCAAAAAAGAATTAAATATAGATGTAATAGTAGGCAATATCGCTAATCCTAAGGCGGTTAGGGATTTAGCATTAGCAGGAGCAGATGCTATAAAGGTTGGTATTGGACCAGGTAGTATTTGCACTACTCGTATAGTAAGTGGAGTTGGAGTTCCACAAATTACTGCTATTAGTGATTGTGCTGAAGTTGCTAAAGAGTTTAATGTGCCTATAATTGCTGATGGTGGGATAAAGTATTCAGGAGATATCGCAAAGGCTCTTGCAGCAGGTGCAAGTAGTGTAATGATAGGCTCGCTTTTAGCAGGGACTGATGAAAGTCCAGGAGAATTTATCACATATCAAGGAAGACAATATAAATCGTATCGTGGTATGGGTAGCTTAGGGGCTATGGCAAAGGGTAGTTCTGATAGATATTTTCAAGAAGGAACAGCAAAAGAAAAGCTAGTGCCAGAAGGAATTGAAGGAAGAGTTCCACATACTGGAAGTATTAAAAATGTAGTGTTTCAATTACTTGGTGGTCTTAGAAGCTCAATGGGTTATAACGGAGCTATAAATATAAAAGATTTTCAAGAAAAAGCCGAGTTTGTAGAAATTACTAGTGCAGGGCTTAAAGAAAGCCATGTTCATGATGTAACAATCACTGCAGAAGCACCAAATTATAAGGTAAATCAATGAAAAAAACTTACGAACAAATCTGTGAAATTTTAGATGAAAAATTAAAAATAATTGAAGATGAGCAAACGCCTTTATTTGATTTAGTAGATGCGTATAAAGATGGTATGAAACTAATAAACGAAGCTAGAGAATTATTAGATAAGGCTAGTAAAGATATTGAAGAATTTGAACAAACTAAACAAAATAATTCTTTAAGTATTGATACAGAAAGATTGCCATTTTGAAAATAGCAGCACTTCAACTAAGCACTCAGGCTTTAAGCAATGCAAGGCTTGATTATTATTTAAGGATTTGCGAGCAAAAAGATGTTAGGTTAGTAGCGTTAGGCGAGTATGTTTTAAATAATTTTTTTACTGAATTAAAGCAAATGCCAGTTGATTTAGTAAAAGAGCAAAGCAAGGTAAAACTAGAAGCCTTAAAAGAATATAGTGCTAAATATAATTTATGTATAGTTGCTCCTATAATTCTTAGCACTAATAAAGGTTTTAATAAAACTTGCTTAGTAGCAAATAAAGGTAAAATCAAATATATAAATCAGCAAGTTTTTATGCCGTATTCACATTGGAATGAAAAGGATTTTTTTATAAATTCAACAAAAGCTATTAAATTGCATACTTTTAAATGTGATAATTTTAAAATAGGTGTTTTATTTGGCTATGAAATACATTTTGATGAGTTTTTTAAAAAGGCAAATGAATTAGATTTATTGATAATTCCTACGGCAAATACTTATAATTCAAATTCTAGATGGTGCGAACTTATTAAAATGAGAGCATTTTTAAATAATACTAATATTTTAAGAGTAAATCGTATTGGTGTTAGCGAAGTAGATGAATTAGAGTGGAATTTTTATGGTAATAGTTTTTTATGCAATGCTTATGGAGATATAGTTCAAGAATTAAGCGACGCTGAAGAAGTATTAATTTCTGAAATTAGCAAACCTAGTGAAGCTGCTAAATTTTGGCAATTTAAGGAAGTAAGAAATGAAATCAACAAGCGACTTTTATGAAAGACAAACTTTATTATTAAAAGATAGGCAAAAGAATTTAGAAAACAAAGAAATCATAATAATAGGTGCAGGCGGTCTTGGCTCAAGTATAGCATACGCACTTGCTAGTAGTGGTATAAAGAGTATTAGTGTAGTTGATTTTGATATAGTTAGCTTTAGCAATATTCAAAGGCAAATTATGTTTAATTTTAACGATGAAGGTAAAGCTAAGGTTGATTGTTTTAATAAATTAAAAGAGCGTTCATTTTGTGATATAAAAACTTATAAAATGAGTGCGGCAGAATTTTTTGCTACTAAACCTAGTGCTGATTTGATTATGGATGCGACTGATAATTTATCAGTTAGAGCTGAAATTGATAATTACGCTAAAGCTAATAATATTCCTTGGATTTTTGCTAGTGTTGAAGAGTTTTTCATAAGTGCTAGTATTGTAAAAAATAAAAAAATAGCATTCAAAAATGAAATAAAAAGGATAAAACCCCAAGCAACTCCATTTGTTATGTTTAGTGCTACTTTTGCAAGTATTTTGGCATTAAAATATCTAGCAGGTTATGAAGTAAAACTTGATTATTTATATTATTTTGATTTTTCAAAAGATATTTTAAATCTTAATAAGTTTAATTTATGAACCATCAAGAAAAATCATTTTTTTTATTAATATTTGCTGTAGTTATCTGGGGAGCATCGTTTTTGCCTACTAAGTGGGTATTAAACTATATAAATAGCTATGAATTATTATTTTATAGATTTTTATTAGCTTCTATTGTGTTTTTTTTCTTGGTTAAAAATGATATTTTAAAACATTACAAAAATACTTATTTATATGGATTAATCACTGGTTTTTGTATGGCGTTTGCCTTTATTTTTCAAACCCAAGCACTAAGCTTTACTCAAAGCTCTAATGTGGCTTTTCTAACTGGTTTAGAAGGAATTATTGCTCCATTTTTATGCTTTTTTATAAGCAAAGCAAAGCTTAGTTTTAAGATATTTTTCCTAGCTTTACTTGCTTGTTTTGGTATGTTTTTATTTAGTGATGCGAATTTTGATAATTTTGGAAAAGGCGAATATTTAGCGATAATTTGTGCTGTGTTTTTTGCACTTTTAGTGGCTTTAAATGATAAATTTTTAAAATCAAATGATTTAAATACTTTTATATTTTTTCAATTTGTAGGCAGCACGATAATGTATTTATTATCGGCTTTAATTTTTGCTGATTTAAGTTTAACTCCTATTTTAAATTCTAAGGTTTTTATACTTATTTTAGTATCAGCATTGGTATTTACAATATTTTGTTTTTTTGCTCAAAATTACGCTCAAAAGCACCTTCATCCAAGTAAAGTCGCATTGATTTTACTACTTGAGCCAATTTCGGCTGGAATTTTAGGAAGTTTTTATGGAGAAGTATTTACAATTTTACAATTATTAGGAGCAGGGTTAATTTTGATTGCTCTAGCATTTTCTTAAAGGATTTTTTATGAAAAAAATATTTTTTATTGGTATTGGTGGCATTGGTCTTAGTGCGTTGGCTAGATTTTTAAATGAGCGTGGAATTAGTGTTTTAGGAAGCGATGTTTATGAGAGTGAATTAGTAAAAGAATTAAGAGCAGAAGGAATTGCGGTTTTTATAGGTCATAGTGCATCAAATTTAAGCAACGATATTGATTTAGTAGTGCATTCAGCAGTAATTCGTGAAAACAATCCTGAAATAAAAAAAGCAAAAGAACTAGGCATAAAAGTTCTATCAAGAAAAGAAGCCTTGCCACTTATTTTAGAAAACAAAATGCTTTTTGCAGTTGCAGGTGCACACGGTAAAAGCACTACAAGTAGTATCCTAGCAAATATTTTGCAAAGCTCTTTTATAATCGGTGCAGTGGATAAAAGAGCTGGTAAAAATATGGTGTATAAAACTAGTGAAAAATTAGTTTTTGAAGCTGATGAGAGTGATAGTTCGTTTTTGAATTTAAATCCTGCTTTAAGTATAGTAACTAATGCTGAACCTGAACATTTAGAGCATTATAACCACGATTTAAACGCTTTTTATAAAGCTTATACAGACTTTTTAAAACAAAGCAAAATTAGAGTAATTAATGCTGAAGATGAGTTTTTAGCTACAATTGATTTAGATTGTGAAAGACTAGTGCCTAGCGAAGATATTAAAAACTTAGAATTTGAAGTTAAGGATTATTTGCCTTTTATATCTTTTGATTTAAGAGATTTTGGTCGTTTTAGCGTGCAAGGTCATAGCGAATGTATAGCTATTGATACTGCTTTAGCAATACTTGCTGCTAGGTGTGTTGGGCTAAGCCTAAGTGAGATTAAGCAAAATTTAAAAGATTTTTGTGGTATTAAAAAGCGTTTTGATGTTTTATATGCTAGTAAGGATTTTGTAATAATTGATGATTACGCTCATCATCCAACCGAAGTAAGAGAGACTAAAAAAGGCATATTTTCTTATGCAAAAGCACTAAATTTAGATGATACTATAGCGATTTGGCAACCACATAAATACACAAGATTGCTTGATAATTTAGAAGGTTTTAAAACTTGTTTTGAAGGTTTTTCAAAGCTATTTATTTTGCCTGTTTATAGTGCTAATGAAGATGAAATTAAAATTGATTTAGCTAAGCATTTTCCTAATGCTTGTTTCATAGACGATATAAAAAGAGTTGATAATTCTTTAAAATTATTTAGTAATTTAGGAGAAATTACTTTAGATAAAGGCGTAGTGGTTGGATTTAATGCAGGTGATTTGACATATAAATTAAGGGGCTTAAAATGATTAGATTTGCAATATTTTTAATATTGTTTTTTGCATTAATTGGTGTTTGTATTTATTATAAAAATCATTTTAATTCTAAGCTTTATGTGGCTGTTATTTCATTAATAGTTGTTACTTTTATAGTTGGTTTTATATACACTAGCCTAGATAATTCAAGTGGAGCTTTAAAGCAAGAGATTTTAAATATTTATAATTCAGGTAAGGATTTAGATTGTCAAGGTATCAAAATCAATATCAAAACTCACGGATTTAACAACGGAACTTCAGTGTTTATAGATAATACTAATAATCAAAAAATAGATATGTTTATTTGCAAATAATTTTAAGATTTTAATTAAAGCCTAAATAATAAAGGCTTTAATTATTTTAACTATCTTTAAAATATATTTTAGCAGCAAAGCTTACTGCTAAAATTATCATTGAACTTATTAATAAAATTGAAACCAACATTTTTTACCCCTTTAAAAATATCTATAAAGCACAGCATTAATTCCACTTGGCATATCGCTTGTGCTTTCTAATTCTTCAATTTCTTCATATTTTTTACGAGCTTTTTGCTGCTCTTGATGATTTGAACCTTCTTTTTTATCTCCAAAATTCATAGCAAGACCCGTAAAGCCCATATTTACAAGGCTATTTTTAAATTCTTGCTGATTTGCTATGAAAAGATTTAGAGTATTTGCATTGTTTGAATTAAGATTTATATGTAAGTTATTACCCCTTGCAATCATAGTGACATTAACTTCTCCTAATTCTTTAGGATTTAAATTAATGCTAACTTTATGGCTTGGAGCTTTGAATTTTTCTATTTCTTCCTTAAAATCTCTTGTAAAATTATCAATTACTAATTTAGTTTGTTCTTTACTAAGTTCTTTATTAGGATTTAAAAAATCAACTTTAAGATTTTGTGGTAGATTTAGCTTTTCTTTATTATCTTGAGTTTGGTTTGAGTTTTCATCTAAATTATCTTGCAAATTTTCTTCTACTATATTTAATTCAGGTAGAATTTTATTTTCATTTTCTTTTGTTTCTTGGGTTTGAATTTGAGTTTTATTTGCTTGAATTTGTATATCTTTTATATCATTTTTAATTGTGTTCGGAGTGATTTTTGGACTTTGTGTTTCTATATCTTTTGAAACGATTTTAAATGCTTCTTCTTTTATATCTTTAGTTTGTTTTTTATCATCATTTGTAATTTTGCTTAATAACTCATTTAAAGCCCCAGTTTTTAGAGTTTTTTCAGCGTTTATAATAGGTTCGTTTGTATTATTAGATACAATTTTTTCACTTTTTACTGATAATAAACTTTCTAAATTTGGTTTTTTAATTTCAGTATTTTTTAAATTCTCTTCAATTTTTGTATTTTTGTTTAATGCGTGTGAGAAGAAATTTTGCTCATATAATTTAGGATATGGTTTAGCAAAAATTTGCTCGTTATATTCATTATTTTTAATTTTTTCATAAGTTATATTGCTAAGCCCTAATTTATGCTCTTTTGCAAGTTCTACTAATGAATGAACGCTATTTGTATTTGCAAAACTTTCTAAACTAGCTTTATTATTAACAATATTTTTTAAGTTAAAAAAATCATTTAATTTTACATTTTTTTTATCTTGCTTTAATATGTCTAAAAAATCTAAAATCTGAACGAAATTCAAATCATCTAAAAGTTCTTTTCCATATTCAACATCTTCCATAGAAGTCTTAATATCTTGCATAATTTCAGCATCACTTATTTGCAATCTTTTAGGTAAAAATTCATTCATTTCTTTTGCATTTTGCACTATTTTTGATACTTTATCTTGTAGAGTTTTTGGATTTTGTAAAAGACTTGCTAATAAATTTGGCTCTTGTTTGCTTGTTTTTTCATTTAATAAAGTTGAAGCTAGATTTATATTACTAAATTGTTTTACATCTTTATTTTTTATTTCATTTTTTGCTTTAAATACATTTTGCATTACCAATAAATTTTTAGTATCTTTTACATCGGTTTGATTAAATAATAAATCAGCAAAACCTTCTCCACCAGATTTTTTAGAGCCTTTACCTTTTTTAGAATTTAGATTTTTTACATCTTGTAAAATTAATAAATCTTTCATAATAATCCTTGTTTAAAACTTGATGAGATTTAGCAAAATTCGTTCCAAGTTTTTGTGATTTCATATTTAAAAATTAACCTAAATTAATTAAACTTTTACTTTAAAATCAAGGAGAAAACATTGAGTATTAGAAATATAGCAGTAATCGCACACGTTGATCATGGTAAGACTACAATGGTTGATCAGTTATTAAAACAATCAGGAACATTTAGCGAAAGAGACCAAGTTGATGAACGCGTTATGGATAGTAATGATATTGAAAAAGAGCGTGGAATTACAATTCTTTCAAAAAACACAGCAATTAATTATAAAGGCACAAAAATTAACATAATTGATACTCCAGGCCACGCAGATTTTGGTGGAGAAGTTGAGCGTGTTTTAAAGATGATTGATGGGGTTTTATTAATCGTTGATGCTCAAGAAGGTGTTATGCCACAAACTAAATTCGTTGTTAAAAAAGCATTAGCATTAGGTCTTAGACCAATAGTTGTGGTAAATAAAATAGACAAAGCTGCAGCTGAACCTGATAGAGTAATTAATGAAGTATTTGACCTTTTTGCTGCACTTGATGCAACTGATGAGCAATTAGATTTCCCTGTAATTTATGCAATTGGAAAAGAAGGTATTGCAAAAAATGAATTAGATGATGATAGTAAGGATATGCAACCTTTATTTGACAAGATAATTGAGCATGTTCCAGCACCAAGTGGTAGTAATGAAAATCCTTTACAATTACAAGTATTTACATTGGGTTATGATAACTTCGTTGGTAAAATTGGAATTGCTAGAATTTTCAATGGAACAATTTCAAAAAATCAAAATGTAATGTTAGCTAAGGCTGATGGGACAAAACACACAGGAAGAATTTCAAAACTAATTGGATTTTTAGGTTTAGAAAAAATGGATATTGATAGTGCTAGCACAGGAGATATCGTAGCAATTGCAGGTTTTGATGCTTTAGATGTTGGAGATAGCGTAGTTGATCCTAGCAATCCTATGCCACTTGACCCACTGCATATAGAAGAACCTACTTTAAGCGTTGTATTTAGCGTAAATGATGGACCTTTAGCAGGAACTGAAGGAAAGCATGTTACAAGTAATAAAATCGCTGAAAGATTAGAAAGCGAAATGAAGACAAATATCGCTATGAAATATGAAAATATTGGCGAAGGTAAGTTTAAAGTAAGCGGTCGTGGTGAATTACAAATTACGATTTTAGCTGAAAATATGAGAAGAGAAGGTTTTGAGTTTTGTCTTGGACGCCCTGAAGTTATCGTAAAAATTGAAAATGGAGTTAAAACAGAGCCTTTTGAAAATCTAGTTATTGATGTTCCTGATGAGTTTAGTGGAACGGTTATTGAAAAGCTTGGAAGAAGAAGAGCTGAGATGAAAAGTATGGTTCCAACAGGAGATGGACAAACTAGACTTGAGTTTGAAATTCCTGCTCGTGGGCTAATTGGATTTAGAAGTCAGTTTTTAACAGATACAAAAGGTGAAGGTATAATGAATCATAGTTTTATGGAATTTAGACCTTTTGTTGGTAGTGTTGAAAAACGCCAAAATGGAGCATTAGTGAGTATGGAAAATGGTGTTGCATTAGCTTATTCATTATGGAATCTTCAAGATAGGGGTGTTTTATTTATAGACCCTCAAGCAAAAACTTATGTTGGTATGATTATAGGCGAGCATAGTCGTCCGAATGACCTTGATGTAAATCCTATAAAAGGTAAAAACCTAACCAATGTTCGTGCTAGTGGTAGTGATGATGCTATTAAATTAGTTCCACCTAGAAAACCTACTTTAGAGCGTGCTATGGAGTGGATTGAAGAAGATGAATTAGTAGAAGTAACTCCAATTAATATTCGTATTAGAAAGCGTTATTTAGACCCAACTCTAAGACGCCGTATGGAAAAATCTAAATCTTAATTTTTATTCTTTCTATTCTAAATCTTTTAAAGAATTTAGAATAGAAAATTAAAATGTTTGAAAATAAAGCTTTTAAGACTTCTGTTAAGCAAAAACAATTAAAATTAAAAGATTATGAAAAAAGCAAAACCTATTAGAATGTGTATTATTTGCAAGATTAGAAAAAATCAAACTGATTTAAAGCGTTTTCAAGTGTCTTTAAATGAAGTTTTATTTCAATTTAATAGCGGTAGAAGTATGTATTTATGTGATGAATGCCTTAAAAAAGATGATAGTGATTTTTTAAAGTCTTTGCAAAAAGTTATAAAAATTAATATAGATAAAAAAGAACTTGCTAGTAAATTAAAAGAAAGGTTTTTAAATGGCGAATATAAAAATTAGTGAAATAGCAGCGGAATTAGGTTATCAAAATAAAGAAACTTTAGAAAAAATTAATGAATTAGGATTTGATTATAAATCACCTCAAAAAGCTGTAAGTGAAGATGTAGCAGCAGCAATATATGAGTATTTAAAAAATGGAACAATTCAACAAATTTTAAAAGATGAAGTTGCAAAATCAAGTAAAAGTGCCAAAAAATCTAGTACAAAATCAACTACTTCTAAAACTACAAAAAGTAAAACTGAAAAAGCTGAAAAAAGTACAAAGACTGAAAAGATTGAAAAAACAAAAAAAACTGAAAGCAAACAAAAAGAAATTCTTAAAGAAGAAACCAAAGAAGATAAACAAGAAACTAAAGAAGAAAAAATAGTAGAAGAAAAAATCACTAAGGTAGAAGTTAAAGAAGAAATGAAAAGCAAAGAAATAGCAAAAGAAGAATTAGTGCAAGAAGAACCTGTAAGTCTTGCAAGAAGTGGGCTTGAAAAACGCCGTGGCTTAGTAATCATTAAGAAGAAAAATGCAGTAAAAGAAGAAGTTAAAGAAGAGGTTAAGCCTAAAGCTCAATCAAAAGAGCCCGTATCGTTTGCTTCAATATTTAGCACAGATGAAAGCTTAAAAAAGAAAAAAGCTAAAAAAATAGTTCCAGCAGCAAGAAAAGAAAGTTCATCTAAGATGGATTTTGATACTAATTTTGCAGAGATTAATGATGATGAAGATGATGTTGTGGTTATGCCTGATTTTTCATTTAATGAAAGAAAAGAAGATATTGAAAAGCCTGCAAAGGCACAAACTTCATTAAGAAGTGCATTTAATAACCAAATCAATCAATTTACAAATACTTCAATAGCAAGGTCTCGCCGTAAAAAATCAAAAGCATATAAAAAAGAACAAAGTAGCGAAGAAATTACAAGTATTAAAATTCCTAAAGAAATAAGACTTTATGAATTAGCAGAGAAGTTAGGTAAAAAAGATAGCGAATTAATCTCAAAATTATTTATGCAAGGAATGATGACTACTAAAAATGATTTCTTAGATGAAGAAACTATTGAGATTTTAGGACTTGAGTTTGGAATTGAAATAAGCTTTTTTGATGAGACTGCACAATTTGATTATGTTGCTGATTATGAAGAAAATCAAGAAGAATTAAAAGATATTAAAGTTCCTGTTGTAACAATTATGGGTCATGTTGATCATGGTAAGACAAGTTTGCTTGATTATATTAGAAATAGTCGTGTAGCAAGTGGCGAAGCAGGTGGAATTACTCAGCACGTTGGTGCTTATATGGTTAATAAAAATGGTAAAAATATAACCTTTATTGATACTCCAGGTCACGAAGCATTTTCAGCTATGAGAGCTAGGGGTGCTAGTGTTACTGATATAGTAATTATTGTTGTAGCTGCTGATGATGGTGTAAAACCACAAACAAAAGAAGCAATTTCGCATGCAAAAGCAGCTGGTGTTCCAATCATCATCGCTGTTAATAAAATAGATAAAGAAGCAGCAAATCCTGATAGAGTTAAAACCCAATTAGCAGAGCTTGATATTATGCCAACTGAGTGGGGTGGAAGTCATGAATTCGTTCATATTAGTGCTTTAAAGGGAACTGGAATTGAAGATTTACTTGAAATTATCTTATTACAAGCTGAAATTTTAGAGCTTAAAGCAAATAAAAATACAGCTGCAAAAGCAAATATAGTTGAAAGTTCTTTACAAAAAGGTCGTGGTGTAGTAACTACTGTGATTATGGAAAATGGAACGCTAAGAGTAGGAGATACCGTTGTAGCAGGCATTGCTTATGGTAGGGTAAAAAGCATTACAGATAGCAAAGGTAATGCATTAAAAGAGATTTTACCAGGCGAGTGTGGTGTAATTATGGGTCTTAATGAAATTCCTGATGCAGGTGAAACATTAATTAGTGTTGCGACTGATAAAGAAGCAAGAGATTATGCACAAAAACGCCACGAATATTTAAGACAAAAAGAATTAAGCAAATCAACAAAAGTAAGCCTTGATGAATTAAGTGCAAAAATTAAAGAAGGGAATTTAAAATCATTACCTGTTATTTTAAAAGCCGATGTAGGTGGAACATTAGAAGCTATTAGAGGAAGTCTTGAAAAGCTTTCAAATGATGAGGTAAAAGTTGATATTGTTTTAGGTGGTGTTGGTGGAATATCTCAAGGAGATATTGCTTTAGCACAAGCTAGCGGTGGTGTTATAGTTGGCTTTAATGTTCGTCCAACGGGGGATATTAAGGAAAAAGCAAAAGAAGCTAAGGTTGAGATTAAAACATATAATGTAATTTACAATCTAATTGATGAGATTAAGGCTATTTTAGGTGGTTTAATGAGTCCTATTATTAGCGAAGAGCAACTCGGACAAGCTGAAATTAGACAAGTAATCAATGTGCCAAAAGTAGGACAAATAGCAGGATGTATGGTAACTGATGGAAGTATAGTAAGAGGGGCTAAAATCCGTGTTATTCGTGAAGGTGTTGTAGTGTTTGAAGGAGAGATTAGTTCACTTAAACGCTTTAAAGACGACGCTAGAGAAGTTAGCAAAGGTTATGAATGTGGTGTTGGTATCGTTGGATTTAACGATATGAGAGAAGGCGATTTTATAGAAAGTTATAAAGAAGTTCAAAGTAAGGCTAGTTTATAATGAATGATAAAGCACAAATAAAACGCCTAAGAACACAAAGTTTGCTAAAGGAATTAGTAGGAGAAGCTTTAGCAAACTTAGATGATCCTTTATTAAGCGGTCTATTAGTAAATGATGTAGATTGTAAAAAGGGTCGTTATGATGCTTTTATATATTTAGATAAAATGTCGCTTACAAAAGATGAACAAAATTTAGTTCTTTCTAAGCTAAAAAGAGTTAGTAAAGTATTGCAAGCTCATTGCTTAGGAGCGCTTGGTATGTATAGATGTCCAAATTTTCATTTTAGGTTTGACGATAGTTTAGATAAAATTAATAGAATAGAAGAATTATTTAAGCAAATTAATAAGGAAAAGAAATAAATGGAGCTAGAGAATTTAGCTAAACAGCTTAATTTAGTGATTTATGATACTGAATTAGCAAAAGAAGGCAATAACTTTATTTATAGAATTTTCATCTTAAAAGATGGAGAAAGTAAATCAGTTAGCCTTGATGATTGCGAGCAATTTAGTAGATTGATTTCTCCTATACTTGATTTAAATCCACCTACAGATGAAAAATACTTTTTAGAAGTAAGCTCTCCTGGACTTGAAAGAAAGCTTACTAAAATAGAGCATTTTAAACTTAGTATAGGTGAGATATTAAAAATTAAAACTAAAGAAAAAGAAGAAATTATCTCAAAATTACTTGGTGCTGATGATGAAAAAATCACTTTAGAAGATGGCACAATTTTAAACTACGCAGATATTAAATCTACAAAAACTTATATCTATTGGTAAGGCAAAGCCTTACCTATATACTCTTACTCAAATTAATAATCATTAACAAAATCAAAATTAGAAATAAAAAAACAAAGAAATTTAAAGGAATTTGATGAAAACTATTACAAAAAAAGATACAAAAACCTTAGCATTAAGTGCATTAGGTGGGACATTAGAATTTTATGATTTTATTATATTTGCATTATTTACTCCGTATTTTACACATCATTTTTTTCCAAAAGAGCTTGATGAGAGTATAAAATTATTAAATACTTATGGAGCTTTTGCTGCAGGGTATTTAGCTCGTCCATTAGGTGGAGTTATAATGGCACATTTTGGCGATAAGTTTGGTAGGAAAAATATGTTTTTATTAAGCATTATTTTAATGGTAATTCCTACATTTATTTTTGCGATTATGCCTACTTATGAGCAAATTGGCTATTTTGCTATTGCTATTTTATTAGCTATTAGATTAGTTCAAGGCGTTGCGATTGGTGGAGAGTTACCTGGTGCTTGGGCTTTTATATATGAGCATAGTCCTGATAATAAAAAGGCATTATTTTTAGGAGTTTTAACTAGTGGGGTTTGTGGTGGTATTACTTTAGGAGCTTTAAGTGCGTTATTGCTTCAACTAAATTTCACAGAAGATGAAATAAAAGATTATGCGTATAGAATTCCTTTCTTAATCGGTGGTATTTTTGGTCTAATTAGCATTTATCTTAGAAGATTTTTGCAAGAAACTCCTATTTTTAAGCAACTTCAAGCTGAAAAGCAATTAAGCGATTTTCCTATAAAATCAGTCATTAAAGATTATAAAATGGAAATAATTTTATCAATGTTTTTAACTATTGTTCTTACTGCTTGTGTTTTAGTATTTTTAATAATGATGCCTAATTTTATGAAAGGTATTTTAAATATCAATCCTGCTTTAAATACTAGCTTGCAAATTATTGCTAGTGTTAGTATGATGATTGGACTTGTTGTTTGCGGGGCATTGGCTGATAGATTTAAAGCTAGTTTAATTTGCAAAATTTTTGCTATTTTATTAGTTTTTACTAGCACTATGTATTTTTATTCTTTATATGTTTTAAAGGATTTTGCTTCAACTTGTATATTTTATTTTGCTTCGGCGTTTTTTGGTGGTATTGTTAATTTTACATCATTATTTATGTGTAGGCTTTATAAGGCTAGTATTAGATATACAGGCATAGGATTTTCTTATAATTTAGCTTATGCAATAGCAGGATTTTTAACTCCAATTATCGTAGTTCAATCACACGGAAAATTTGATATTGGTAGTGGATATTACATTATTTTCATATGCTTAATGGCTTTTTTAAATTCTGTATTTTTTGACAAAATTATGAAAAATAAAAAATAAAGAATTTGATTTTAAGATAAACTCTAAAATTTTTAGAAGTTTATCTTATTTTGGAATAAGTTTTGCTTTTATCAAAATATAAAATATTTAAGGAAAGTTATGCAAAACGGATTTTATCAAGCTACAGGAGCAATGGTTACTCAACTAAATCGCTTAAATGTTATCTCTAATAATTTAGCTAATGTAAATACTGCAGGTTATAAAAGAGATAATGTAGTAATTGCTGATTTTAAAAGGCTTTATGATGAAGAAATGCAAAATATGCCAATTGATAATCATACAAAACAAGCTGCAAAATATATAAATCAAACCATAAATAGAGTTCCTAATATTGATATAGAATACACAGATTTTAGCGTAGGTGCAATCCGTCCGACCAACAATCCTTTAGATATTGCAATCAAAAGAAGTGATTGTTTTTTTATGGTTCGCTCATCAGATGGTAGTGTGAAATTTAGCAAAAATGGAGCATTTAGCCTAGATGAAGATGGCTTTATAGTTACAAAAAATGGAGATAGATTATTAAGCTCAAATTATTTTGAAGACCCTGCAAATGATGGCATTCAAGTAGGAGATAATCAAAGATTAACTATTGATTCAGATGGAAATGTCTATTTAGATGGTGAAGTAGCAAATAGGATTTTTGTAGCTAGGATGGATGATACAAGGGATTTAGAAAAGATAGGAGATAATCTTTATAAATTAGATGATTTAACTAAAATGCAAGATTTTGAGGGTTCAAATGCGCTTGCGAGTGGGTTTTTAGAAATGAGTAATGTAAATGCCGTTAATGAAATGGTAGGTCTTATAGAAACTCATCGTTTAGTTGAAATGTATCAAAAAGTAATGACTAGCCATATGGATGAGCTAAATAGCGACGCAATAAATAAATTAGCAAATGTTAAATAGGAGTAAAAATGCTTAGGTCTTTATATACAGCAGCAACAGGAATGATAGCACAGCAAACGCAAATTGATACAACATCTCATAATATTGCCAATGTAAATACTATGGGATACAAAAAAAATAGAGCAGAATTTGCTGATTTAATGTATCAAGTAATGGAATACGCAGGCACTAGCACAAGCACAACAACGCAAAGTCCAACAGGTATTGAAGTAGGTCTTGGGGTTCGCCCAACAGCAATTACAAAGCAATTTACACAAGGATATTTCAAAGAAACAGGCAATCAATTAGATATGGTAATAGCCGGTAATGGTTTTTTCCAAGTTCAGCTACCTGATGGCACTACGGCATATACAAGAAATGGTGCTTTTAAGCTAGATAGCGAAGGAACTATCGTAAATAGTGATGGATATAGATTAATCCCTGAAATTACAATTCCTGAAGATGCAGTTGCTATTGGGATAGGAACTGATGGGGTTGTAAGTGTAATTCAAGCGGGTAATCCTGAAGCAGTGCAACTAGGTCAAATTGAATTAGCAAACTTCATAAATCCTAGTGGCTTACACGCATTAGGAGATAATAATTTCCTTGAAACTAGTGCTAGTGGAGCAGTTGTAGTTGGCACTGGCGGGACTAATGGTTTTGGTCAAATTAAGCAAAACTTCGTAGAGATGAGTAACGTGCAATTAGTAGAAGAAATGACTGATTTAATCACAGGTCAAAGAGCTTATGAAGCAAACTCTAAAGCAATCACTACAAGTGATGAAATGCTATCAATCGTAAATGGACTTAAAAGATAAATAATATAGATTGAAATTCTTATAATTTTATAAGAATTTCAAATACGAATTACTTAAAAGTAACTTCTAATGCTTGTTTAATATCAGCTATTAAATCATCAGCATTTTCAATACCAACAGAAAGCCTTACAAGACCTTCGCTAACTCCAGCTTTTATTAATTCAGCTTCATTTAATTGTCTATGAGTATGACTTGCAGGGTGTAAAATACAGCTTCTTGCATCGGCTACATGAGTTGCTATCATTATTAATTTTAAGCTATCTAAAAACTTAACTGCCTTAGCTTTATTTGCTTTTAATGTAAAGCTAATAACCCCACAAACCCCATTAGGCATATATTCTAAAGCTAGATTATAATAAGGACTGCTTTTTAGCATAGGGCAATTTACGCTTTCAATATATTCATTATTTTCTAAAAATTCTGCAATTTTTTTTGCATTTTCGCAGTGTTTTGCCATTCTTAAAGGTAGGCTTTCAATATGAGTTGATAGCATATATGCACTAGTTGCAGGTAAACAAGCACCTATATCTCTCATTAATTGAACAATCATTTTTACAATATACGCTAATTTGCCAAATTTTTGTGTATAGATTAATCCGTGATATGACTCATCAGGGGTGTTAAAATCTGCAAATTTTTTAGGATACTTACTCCAATCAAAATTACCGCTATCAAGCACAACCCCAGCAATCACACTTGAATGCCCATCAAGATATTTAGTAGCTGAATGAATAACAATATCAGCTCCGTGTTTTATAGGCTGGCAATTAATAGGAGTTGCAAAAGTATTATCAATTACTAATGGAATTTCATTTTCGTGAGCAATATTTGCAAATCTTTTAATATCAAGCACTACTAAAGCAGGATTTGATACGCTTTCAGCGTAAATTAATTTTGTGTTTTCTTTAATAGCTGCTCTTATTTCATCATCTGTGCTATTTGCACTAATAAAGGTGCAATCAATTCCAAATTTTTTAAGCGTTACGCCTATTAGATTTATACTTCCACCATAAATCTCATTTACGCAAACTAAATGATCTCCTGCTTTACAAATATTTGTAATTGCAAAAAATATAGCTGCTTGTCCGCTAGAAGTTAGCACCCCAGCAATTGCTCCTTCTAATTTAGCAATTTTACTAGCTACATAATCATTTGTAGGATTTGCTACTCTTGAGTAAAAATATCCACTTTCTTCTAAGTCAAATAATTTTCCCATAAATTCACAAGAATCGTATTTGTAAGTAGTTGATTGAATGATTGGCACTTGCCTACTTTCGCCATTTTTTGGCTCATAACCTGCGTGAATACATAAAGTATCTTGTTTTAACATTTTCTCTCCTTTAAAAAAATATTAGTTTAACTTTATTTTAAGTATTTAGCAAGTAAAAAATGGCAAAATTAGTTAAAAAAGGAGAAAAAATGCCCGTTAATATAAAAACTAACCTTCCAGCAAAAGTTTTACTAGAAAATGAAAATATTTTCGTAATGGACGAAGCAAGAGCAAATTCTCAAGATATTCGTCCATTAGAGCTTGTGATTTTAAACCTTATGCCAATCAAAGAAGAAACTGAATTAGAATTACTTAGAATGCTTTCTAATACGCCTTTACAAGTAAAAATCACGCTTTTAAGAATAGCAAGTCACGAGAGCAAAAACACTTGTCAAAGCCACTTAAATGAGCATTATTTGGTATTTGATGAGATAAAGCATAAAAAATTTGATGGAATGATAATAACAGGAGCTCCGCTAGAACAATATGAATTTAGCGAAATAACTTATTATGATGAATTAGTTAGTATTTTAGAATGGAGCAAAAGCAATGTTTTTAGCACTCTTCATATATGCTATGGTGCGATGTTTGGGCTAAATTATCATTACAATATTGCAAAAATTCCTTTAAAAAAGAAATTAAGCGGAGTGTTTTATCACGATGTAATTGATAGTAAAGATGAGATTTTAAGGGGAATTGATGATGTGTTTTTAGCTCCACATTCAAGGCATTCAGGAATTGATGAATTAGCCTTAGCAAATCATAAATCTTTAGTGATTTTAGCTAAAAGCGATTTAGCAGGAAGCTATTTGATAAGAAGTTCTGATAGAAGACAAGTTTTTGTCCTAGGTCATCCTGAATACTCTCGCACTACTTTAGATAATGAGTATAAAAGAGATATTAAAAACGGCTTAGATGTTGATATTCCTTATAATTATTATAAAGATGATAATCCAAACAATCCCCCAAAACTTACTTGGAGAGCTCACGCAAATTGTGTTTATATAAACTGGCTAAATTATTATGTATATCAAACTACACCTTTTGAATTAGACAAACTTAATTCAATTAATTAAGATTTAGATTTTCTAAATCTTAATTAGATTTTTTTAACTCCGCTTTCATTCATATAATTTATGAAATCTTGTCTTAATTCTTCTTCTTTTTGTTTTATTTTTGCTAGTTCTAATTCTTGCTCTTTTTTCTTTTCATTTTCTTTTATATCTGTTTTGATTTGTTTTAATGAGTCTAAAAAGTCCATTTTTTCTCCTTTTGATTTTTGTATTATATTATTTAAATAATGTAATAAATAACTTTTAAAAATATAAATTCAATATGTTTTATTTAATAAATTTTTGCATAATGCTAAGTCGTAAAGAGTTAAAAAGAGATAATTTTATTAAATCAAAGGAGATAATTTGAAAACCATAATCGCATTAGATTTTGACACCTTAGAGCAAAGCCGTGAATTTGTATCAAAACTATCAGCAAAAAATCTTGAAAACTATGCAAAAGAGCATAATTTAAAATTAATTATGCCTTATTTAAAAGTCGGTATGTGGCAATACTACACAGCTGGAAATGACTTTTTAAAAGAGCTAAAAGACTTAGGTTTTAATATATTTTTAGATTTAAAATTAATTGATATCCCAAATACTATTTATAATGCTACTAAGACACTTTTAAAAAATGATATTGATATTTTAAGCCTTCATTCTTTTGCAGGCGAGCAAGCTTTAAAGGCTGCTGTTAATGCTAAAAATGAATTAGGTAGCAAGTGTGAATTATTTGGAATTTCTGTATTAACTTCGTTTGAAGAAGAAGAATTTAAAAATGATTTAGGCTTTAATGGAAGCATTAATGATTGCGTAAAACAACGCTGTTTAATCAGCAAAAAAGCAGGTCTTGATGGTATAGTAAGTAGTGCTTATGAAGCAAAATTTGCTAAAGATTTAGGACTTAAGGCTCTTACGCCTGGCATTAGATTTTTAGGCAATGATGCAAATGACCAAGCAAGGGTTGCTACGCCAAAATTTGCTATAGAAAACAATATTGATTATATTGTAGCTGGTAGAATGATTACAAAGAGTTCTAATCCTATTAGAGCTTATTTTCAATGTATAAAAGGAGAAGAAAATGAATAAAGAAGTTGCAAGTGAAGTTGTAAAAATATTAAAAGATTGTGAAGCAATATTTATTAATACTAAAGAATTTTTCACATATTCAAGTGGTATTAAAAGCCCTATATATTGTGATAATCGTGTGTTAATTAGCTATCCAAAAGAGCGTAAAATCATAGCAAATCATTTAGCGAATTTGATTAAAGAAAAAGTAGGAGATGTTGATTACATAGCAGCAACTGCTACTGGAGCTATTGCTCACGGAGCTTGGGTGGCTGATATATTAAACAAACCATTAGTATATATATTATCAAAAAACAAAACCCACGGAAGAGCAAAGATGATTGAAGGAAGCTTTAAGCACGGAAGCACTTGCGTTGTGCTAGAAGATTTAATCTCAAGTGGCGGTTCAAGTATTGCTGCTGTTGGTGCTGCTAGGTCTCACGGATTAGATGTAAAAGGTGTGTTTTCAATATTTAGCTATGAATTAAATCAAGCTAAGAAAAATTATGAGAGTATTGATTGCCCTGCTTATTCGCTTAGTGGATTTTCTGCATTTAGTGGATTTTTAAGCGATGAAGAAGTAAAAGTTCTAAACGAATGGCGTGACGCTCAAGAATAAAATAATTTTAATTTCAAATTCCGATTTTGGAATTTGAATATATTCAGACCTTCTTTACTTTACAAAAAATAATTTTTATAATATTTACTTAATAATTAAAATTAAGGAGAAATAATGGCTTTTAAGAACGCAGTAGTTACAAAAGAACTTGACAAAAAATACAAAATGACAGATATTTTTTGCAATTATACAGATAGCTTATACTATAAACAAAATCGTATGTTGCCTGATGAGAAAAGAATAGTAATAGATGAAGAATTAGATTGTTTTATAATACAAGCTTATAATTTTTTAGACCCTGAATTAGAGCGTGCAAGACTTAGTAAAGGCTTGTGGGTTTTATATTATAAAGGTAATTTGATTGAAGTTATACTTGATTATGATTTTGATATAACAATAGATGGTGTTTTATATGATAAAGTTTGGAGTATTTTTGATATTAAAAACAATGAATTATTAAGTGAAAAAGAAGTTATAAATCTTCTTAAAGAAATATTAGATGTTTATAATCTTTCTGGTGCTTGGGAAACAATTGACGGCTATAAAGTATATGTAAGAGATGAAATAATAAAAGAATAAATATTTTAAATCCTAATTCAAATTCTTTAAAAATTGTGGAATTTTAAGTAGGAATTTGGTTTAAAAAAGGTAAGCAAATGGCTTTTAAAAACGCAATTATTGATGATAGATTAGAGAAGAAATATTCTTTTGTAGATATTTGTATTAAGCATACTAATGATTGGTATCTCAAACAACATCATAAATTTCCTTTTGAAGAACGCATTGTAATAGATGAAGAGTTAGACTGCTGGTTTATGAATTGTATGTATTTTGATGACCCAGAACTA